>NZ_JAZGJN010000294.1:0-157357 GCF_038085095.1 Photorhabdus sp. P32
TCGGAAGACGGAAGAGAGAGAGATTTTTCGCTTGTTCAGAGATTGATGCGGTGGTTGCGGAAGAGACGCAACGGCGGAGTAAAACCGAATATGCCTGGCGGCGATAGCGCGGCGGTCCCACCTGACCCCATGCCGAACTCAGCAGTGAAACGCCGTAGCGCCGATGGTAGTGTGGGGTCTCCCCATGTGAGAGTAGGGAACTGCCAGGCTTTAATTTTAGCTTTATGTGATAAAAACTGACATAAGGCACAATGGTAGAGAGTAGGACAACTCCGTCGGCAACGGATTTGAACGTCGCGAGCCGCGATGGCCCCGAAGGGCGAATGGCACGAAAGCCGTTTGTAAACTGCCAGGCTTTAAATACAGTGGAAACCCTCAGCGAGAGCTGGGGGTTTTTGCGTTTTACATATACTTACTTTGTAATTTCATATGGTAAGTGCAATATGATCATGCTGTGATTAGATAAATTTTCATTCCTTTAAATAATTTATTAAGTGTTTTATCATTCCCCATTTTTCGCTGGGGTTTATGGCTAAATTTATTTTCTGGTTAGAGATTCTATTAAATTTATTCCTTTTAGGAAGTTCTGATTAGTTCATTTATATTCTCATTTGTCCTTTTCTTTTATGATGTATGAGAATTAGCAGCTTCGATTTTTTCTCTAATTTTTCACTGATAATTGCATGGTATGTAAACTCTAAACGGTTATCAAAAGTCATTTTTTAATCTTTTGTTTTATCATCATTAAATAGCGTTTTACGTTCATTTTAATATTAATAATGTATTCTTTATCTTTTCCAATTTTTCGTATCATTTTTCTAGTTACTAATTCTTCATTTGTTATTTCTGAATACTTATTAATATCTTCCCTATTTTTAATTGATAAAGCACTTGAAACTGAAACAGTTTTGGGTGCTATTTGCTTAATCTATTCTGGGATTTTATCTGATGTTTATTCCCGTTAGAATTGTAGAAATGAGTGGAGATGTTTTAAGTTTAACAAGTTATTATGTTTTTTGAGGAATAAATACCATCTTTAAATGGTATTACGCTGATGTTTTTTTGATTAATCTTATAAATATATACCCTATGTATTTCAAGATGCATCACGACGGCAAGGGAGCGAATCCCCGGGAGCATAGATAACTATGTGACCGGGGTGAGCGAGTGCAGCCAACAAAGAGGCAACTTGAAAGATAACGGGTATATTTTACTCCACTGGTTTTGTGATTTTATAAGTGAAACTTAGAGAAGGAGTTATCTACGAAACTTTAAATAAGATATTCCGGCCAGAAAAATAATATTTTTAAATAGAACATTCTAGGATTGCAATTCAATCAATTTTTTGCTGAAAAATAGTATATTAACAGGATTAGTTGTTTTATTTTTTATCTCCAGAAGCTGAATCTGAATTTACGTACTTTTGAATATTACTATTGTTTAAATAAAGTTGAGATTTATTACAACAAAATTCAATGATAAAAAAATCTCCCGAAATTATTCAATATCAGGAGATTTGATTTAGAAAAGATAATTCGCTTTATCGATTCAATTACAGAATACGACTAATTAATTTGTCTACCCGGATACGGCGTAAGCGTCGGATAAGTTTACGTACTTTGACTGGGTAAAACTGGATGCTGTCCAATTCCTGATAACTACTGACAACCGTAGTATAAGTGCGAATACAGTGTAGTTCTTTTGTACGTTGCTCCTGCATTTCTTTATGAGGATCGTGGATAAGAATGGCGTTTTCTAAGTCTAGTCCCCAGGCTCGAGGATTAAGATTATTTCCTGTAATTAATTGCCATTGATTGTCCACCCACACACCTTTCAGGTGGTAGCTATTATCACCATCTTTCCACAACCTGATAGTCAGTTGATTGTTGTCAATATAACGCTGTAGTCTGCTGATAAAACGGCGTAGATTGATTTCATATAAATAGGGTAATGCACCGATAATTTTAAATGGTTCTTCCGGTGGAATGTAAAAATCGTTAGCAGTTTTATCGCCAACAATAATTTCTACATGTTTACCTTGACGAAGTAGATGAACAATACGCCGGACAATGATGGCTGGCAGATTAAAATACGGAGTACAAATAATCAATTTTTGTTCTGTGCTAGCAATCAGATGGCTAATGGTTTTATTTAGTAGATTTTTCTTTCCCAGACCGGCAAGTGGCGTAACAGATAGCTCATCATTTGTTGCCTGGTTATTTATTTTATAGGTAGTATGCCGCAGAGAAAAACGTAATTGACGGATCAGGTTTTTGATTTCAGGAATACGAAGACGGTTCTTACAATCCAGTTTCTGTACGGCTCCTGTAGCGATAATGTAATTATCAACAAAGTGTTTCATTGCTTCTGCAAGTTTTGCATTGTGAAGCAAGTGGTAGCGATCATAACGATATTTATCATGTTGGTGGAGATAAACATCATTAATGCTTGCTCCGCTATAAACTACAGTGTCGTCAAAGATAAAACCTTTTAAATGTAAAACACCTAGTGCTTCGCGGGTATTTACAGGTACACCTAGCACTGGAATTTTCACATCGGGATAAGCTTCTGCCATAGAACAATACCAATCGGCATTTGTTGCCATTGCAGCAGCGCCAATTCGTCCACGTTGCGCTCGATGCCAGTCAACGAGCACTTTAATGTCCAAGCTCGGCCGTTGTTGTTTAGCTGTATAAAGTGCATTCAGGATATCTCTCCCTGCATCATCATTTTCCAGATAGAGGGAGATGATATAAATATGTTTTTCAGCGTTAGCAATTTTTTCCAGCAGGGTGCTGCGGAACACTTCAGGTTGATAAAGTGTTTTAACATCAGCAACTGACTGAGGTAGCTTAGGCAGTTGTGCAAGGTGTTGTTGATGTTTAGCTTGTTTGAATTTAGACAACATCACAGTGCGCTTTTTCTCTTATGTTGGATGGCTAAAAGACTACTATGTAAAGCAATGAATCAAATGATCTGGCGATAATACCATTAGTCTGGCTAATTGTGAGCATGATTTAACGCTCTAATGCCTAATGATTCAAGTCTGTGCGATTCATCACGAAGTTGATTTAAAGTTCGAGGGATAAGTTTACAATGCTATCCTCAAATTGAACATCTATGGTAAATCCCAGTTTTTTAGCGAGTTTTATCATAGTGCGATTTTCTGGCATGGTGATAGCATTAAGGCGGTTTATGCCATGTTCTCGTGTATAGTTAATCAGTTTTATCATAAGCTGATATCCAAGGGTAATCCCTTTTAAGTCAGAACGCACTAGCACAGCAAATTCTGCTTCGACATTATCAGGATCAGCTATGGCACGAGTAACCCCGATAATTTCCGGAGTCGTTTTAGGATGTCGTATGGCAACAAATGCCATTTCGCGGTCATAATCAATCTGGGTCATATTGGCCAAATCATCGTGTGTAAATTCGCTGATTTCACTAAAGTAGCGGTAATAGAGATCTTCTTTAGTAACTTGGCTGATAAAATCTTTCAGCAACGGTTCATCTTCTGGCAGAATCGGACGTAGCAGGCATTCTGCATCCCCTTTGAGTTTTATCGTTTCTTCTAGTTCGCTTGGATATGGACGGATAGCTAATCTGGTTCGTGGATCGCCTTCTATCGAAGATAATTCCATTGAAACATCTAATAATGTGAATTCGTCGCCAGAAGCTAGTAACGGGTGAATATCTAGTCGTACAATTTGCGGGCAATCGAGTAACAGGTTAGATACCTGAACTAACAGTCGGCTGAGTGCTAGTACGTCTAATGATTGGGGAGCTCCCCTGAGCTTAATTTTTCTACTTTTAATCGCCTGAATAACCAGATATCGCGCTAACGCCATATTGAGAGGCGGCAACGCGACGGCTGCTTGTGTCTCTTGTGACCACTCAATACCTCCTTCACCTAACATAATCAGTGGGCCAAATACCTCATCTTGTTCTACTGCGATACGTAGCTCTTGTGCGCCGGCACGGTTTGCCATGCTTTGAACTAACAGTCCTTGAATTCTTGCGTGTGGGAAATTCTGATTGACACGTTCGATAATCGCTTGAGCAGAAGCCTTGACTTCGTTTGCATTTCGCAAATAGAGCATAACCCCTTGAACTTCTGATTTATGCGGGATATCTGGCGAGTGTAATTTCAGAGCGACAGGATAACCGATCTGTTGGGCAATATTGACAGCTTCATCGCTGCTATGAGCAATCCATGTTGGCAACGTATTGAGGCCATAGGCTGCCAGAATAGGTTGAACTTCATGAGTATCTAGACGTGAGTTTCCTTGTTCCAGCGCCTGTTGTATGCACTGATGGGCACGTGCTGTGTTAGCTGTGATGTTTACTGGTAGGGCGGGTGTTTCTGTTAATTGTTTTTGATTGCGGCGATATTCCACCATGTGCATGAAAGCAGTAATTGCTCCTTCCGGGGTGCGATAAGTTGGAATACCTGCTTCACTGAATAGGCGACGGGCTTCTTGAGAAGAGTATTCACCGCACCAATTGGTAAAAATAGTTAGCCATTTTCCCCTTGGGTGTGTACGGATTGTTTCAATGACTTTTGTGGCGGTTTGAATACCGGGAGCAATTGCGCTAGGAGAATGAATAAGTAACAGAGCATCATGATCATGGCTGTCTAGTAATGGTTTTAACGCAGCGATATAACGTTCCACCGTGGAGTCATCTCTTAAATCCAGTGGATTATGTAGGGAGATAGTTTCTGGTAGTTGTGTTTTTAGTGCCTTTGTTGTCTCTTCACCTAATATTGCGAGCTTACCGTTACGGAGGAATAACTCATCCAGCGCCATTGCGGTTGGAGCAGCACCATTGCTGACGATAAATAGTCGTTCCCCCCGCAAGGGTGACATATGGCTTAAGGTTTCTACAGCAGAAAACATTTCATGCATATCTTGTACGCGTAATAACCCTGCTCGCTGAATTGCTGCATCATAGGCTGCATCCAGATTTTGTTGTTCACCAAGTAATTTCTGTGCTCGCCTGGTGCGGCCGCTTTTGACCACTAAAATAGGTTTATTGCGGGAAGCGCTTCTAGATGCTGAAAGAAAGCGACGGGCGTGATGGATATGCTCTAAATGGAGCAGGATGGCGCTGGTTTTACTGTCACGAGCCAGAAAATCGAGTAGATGATCAATATCAATATCTACACTGTCACCTAACGCGATAAAGTAGGAAAATCCGACTCCCCGATGCTGCGCCCAGTCAAGAATCGTATTTGAGACTGCCGCAGATTGAGAAATAAAGGCTAATTTCCCTTTGAGAATTGGAATCGGGGAAAAGCTGGCATTCAGCCCTTGCCAGGGAGCTAATAGTCCCAAACTGTTTGGTCCAAGTAGCCGGATACTATAGTGCTGGCAGTACTGTTTTAATTCAGTAAATTGGGGTTTTGGCGAGGAAAGAATAATCACTGTTTTGCAACCCAATTGCCCTAGTTGTTCCAGGCATGGCAAATTACGGTGGTGATGAGTACAGATAATAGCCAAATCCGGTGTGATTGGTAATTTATCTATTGAAGGGTAAGCTAGAACTCCTTGAACAGAACGGCTATTGGGAGTTACCGGTAGTATTGGCCCGGCAAAACCGCCTGCAAGCAGGTTGCGCATCATAACTGAACCCGCTCGTTCTGGTTTTTCTGAGGCGCCAATTACAGCAATGGATTTAGGGCGTAATAAAGCTTCAAGTCCGCGCTGGCTCATCAGGAGGCTCCTTATTTGTGGTTAGTTGATAACTGTAGCTGATTTCGCAAGTCATTGCTGTGACTTACGTTATCGGATGCAGTTGCTGAGAAGCAATTAAATTGCCAGCTTGTTCCAAAATGGTACCGGGTTGTAGCTTGAATATCTTTGGCGGGGGTCTGTTTCAACAGGTAGCCTGGCTGTGCTCTCCATAGCAAGTACGGCATGTCTCGCAGAAAGCAGGAAATTAAGAGCGCATTTTGGTGGATTATGGTTGTCAGAGGTAGCTTAAGATGCGCACATCAGGTAATCTTCGCGCCATAAAGCAGTTGGAGAAACGAATGAACGATTCATACAGTGGTAAAAATGGCAAAGTCAAAGTGATGTATGTCCGCAGTGAGGGCGATAATGACAGCCGCAGCAATAACAAACGTCCGTCTGGCAAAGGACGCGATCAAGGTCAGCGTCGTCGGGACAATGAGCGAACATCCCGTTCTCCGCGAGCCAATGAGCGTGAAAGATCGCCCTGGAAAACAGTGTCACGCCCTGAGAGTGATTCTTTAACGCCAGTGCATGGTGGTATCAGTGGGAAAAGCCAGATTGATCCTGAACAGCTCCGTCGTCAGCGAATGGAAGAAACTCGGATTTATGGTGAAAATGCTTGTCAGGCGATGTTTAAAAATCGTTCTGAAGCAATAGTTCGTGCCTGGTTCGTTGAGTCAGTGACGCCACGTTTCCGCAATGCTCTGAAATGGATGGCCGCTAACCGTAAAGCCTATCATGTTGTGGATGAGGCTGAACTGACGAAAGTGTCGGGTACTGAACATCATGGCGGTGTTTGTTTTCTGATTAAGAAACGCAACGGTTTGGATGCAGAGACCTACCTGCAAGATGCTCCAGTAAAAGATTGTGTTTTGGCTCTTGAAGATGTGGGTAATCCTCACAACCTTGGCGCTATTATGCGAAGTTGTGCGCATTTCGGTGTACAGGGGGTGATTTTGCATGATGTGGCCTTGCTGGAATCGGGTGCGGCTATCCGTACAGCAGAGGGTGGCGCTGAGCATATTAAAGGTATTGATGCTGATAGCTTGATCACTACACTGGATAAATTTCGTCAAGCGGGTTACACCATTGTAACGACATCCAGCCATAAAGGTAGCACCGCTTTAGCTAGAGCTGAATTACCGGAAAAAATGGTTCTGGTACTGGGTCAAGAACGTGATGGCTTGAGTGACAGTGCTTTTGAACATGGTGATATGAGCTTGTTCGTTGGTGGCGCGGGGTTGGTTGAAAGCCTGAATGTTTCTGTTGCAACCGGCATTATGCTAGCTGAATGGTGGCGACAGAATAAAGCTTGATAGGAAAAGCGGGGACGATAATGCTCCCCGCTTTGCTATTTAAGATTTAATGAGCTCCGCCAATATTCTCTTTACTTCCTTGTGTGAATGGTGGTTTTGCGAACCAAACTAGTACGATTAATATCAGGAATACACCAGCGGAGAGCCAGAAAATTTCATTCGCTGAAATTATGAGCCCTTGATGGGTAATCTCTTTTGCCAGATAAGCGGGAATTTGTTGGTTATTCATTCCCGATTCCGATAATTGTTGATAAATCTGTTGAGTATCGGGGCTATAAGGGTTGATGTGTTCGGTAAAATGGGCATGATGCATTGATTCGCGTTGGGTCCACATGGTTGTTGTTAGCGATGTTCCTATTGAGCCAGCCAATGTCCGGATGAAATTCGATAGACTGGATGCAGATGCCACTCGTTCTGACGGCAAGCCGGAAAGAGTAATGGTTGTGAGTGGCATGAAGAAACAGGCAATAGCAAATCCTTGGATAAATTGAGGCCATGCGACTGCGGCAAAATCCATGCCGGGTTCGAATGTATATGCACGCCAGTAATAACAGATGGCATAAACAACAAAGCTGAATGTCACTATGTAGCGCATATCTGCTTTATTGCTGAATTTACCAATCAGTGGAGAAATGATTAGTGGTAACAATCCTACCGGTGCTGATGCAAGACCTGACCAAGTTGCGGTATAACCGAACACTTCCTGTAATAACTGAGGTAATAACACGATTGTGCCAAAATAGAGCATATAAGCTAAGCTCAAACAGAAGCAGCCAATGGTAAAATTACGTTCTTTAAACAGTGATAGGTCAATAATCGGGTTATCGTCGGTCAATTCCCATACCACCAGAAATGCTAATGAGATGATTGCGATAACCGCTAAGATGATAATTTCTGTAGAATTAAACCAGTCTAGCTCTTTACCCTGATCTAGCATGATCTGTAAACAACCAACGCCGACAACCAATAACATCAGTCCTATTGTGTCGATAGGTTTGATCTCTGTTTGAGTTTCACGCCCTTTCAGCGTTTGCATAGCAATCAGAATAATCGCTATACCAACAGGCACGTTGATGAAGAAGATCCATCCCCAATGATAGTTATCACTGATGTAACCGCCCAGAATAGGGCCAAAAATCGGCGCGACAATAATCGTGATTGACCATAGCGCTAGTGCCATATTGCCTTTGGCTGGTGGATAATTGTTCAGAAGTAGGCTTTGTGAAAGGGGGATAAGAGGACCTGCGACTAATCCTTGAATAACCCGAAAGAAGATTAGCATGTTAAGACTGTTGGAAATACCGCATAGCCAAGAAGCGATGGCGAACAGTGCGGTTGACCAGATAAATAATTTAACTTCGCCGATGCGTTTTGCCAGCCATCCAGTAATCGGGATGGAAATCGCATTGGCAACGCCGAAAGAGGTAATTACCCAGATCCCTTGAGAATTTGAGGAACCTAGATTACCTGAAATTGTGGGTATTGCTACGTTAGCAATGGTGGAGTCCAACACTTGCATGAACGTTGCCAGAGATAACGCAATGGTCATCCATGCAAGTTTGGCGCCTGTAAGCGGCTGTCTTGTCACCTTGGCCTCCGGTATTATTTTCCGACATTACTATTAATAATGTCGTTAACTATTTTGTTGGCAGGAGACATATCTATTGCCAGTGCCGTGGTGTGATAAGCCGATTTAGTACGTGTTCTGTCAGATAAAACGGGGCCATCAGGACTTGCGGTATCCACTCTGACTTTAGTCGAGAGGCCGATGCGTAGTGGGTATTTTTCCAGTTGTCCAGGATCAAGCTCAATACGGACGGGTAAACGTTGTACAACCTTAATCCAGTTGCCGCTGGCGTTCTGAGCGGGTAATAAAGAGAAGGCGCTGCCGGTACCCATATCAAGGCCAGTAATTTTTCCGCTAAATACTTTGCTTCCACCATAGAAATCGCTGGTGATTTCCACCGGTTGACCAATGCGCATACCAGAAATTTGCGTCTCCTTGAAGTTAGCCTCGATCCACATATCGTTTGCCGAAACTATCGCCATCAGTGGGGTATTTTTATTGATTTGTGCGCCAACTTGCACACTACGGCGTGAGACATAGCCATCAATTGGGCTGACTATTTTCGTGCGTTGTAATGCCAGCCAAGCATTACGGACTTCCGTTGCAGCTTGTTCAACGGCAGGCTGTTTCTCTAGAGGCGTATTCAGGATAATTGCTTGATTAGCGTTATATTGTTCGATAGCCACATCCAGCGCGGCTCGGGCACTGGCGACGGCTTCCTGTGCATGTTGCAACTCTTCTTTGCCAATGACTCTTTGAGCGCTAAGTATTTCTCGGCGGCTAAGATCATTTTGAACTTTGGTTAACTCAGACCGACGTAGGGCGATGTTAGCCTGATACTGTTTACTGTTAACTATCTGTTGATGAGTTTGTCGAACACTGTTGGCTAATGCTGTTTTTGCTTTTTCTAATGCTAATTCTGCATCACGGGGATCGAGTTGTACCAGTATACTACCGCTTTTCACAAAGTCAGTATTGTCAAAGTTAACTGTGATTACACTGCCAGCAACTTGCGACATGATCTGAACTTGATTACCTGTAACGTAGGCGTTATCTGTTTCCTGATGATGGCGTAAAATGAGAAACCAATAGAAAAAGTAGGCAATACCGAGCAGAGTGAAGACAAGGGTTAGTAACATTAAGGCACGACTACGTTGCCTTTTTTTGCTACTGTTTGGGTTTGGATTTTGTGTCGCTTGTACTTCTGTTTCCTCATTTGCACTCATAGTAAATCCCCATGCTTGTTATTTGTCTTTTAGTAATACTATTTTTTTTCAGATCACTTTCCAGTAGTGGGTATATCATCACTACTGGAAAGATGAATGACACAGGGTCCAATGTTATCGAAGAATAATAGTTAGCTTTTTGCAGAAAATATCATCTTAGCTAACAGGAAAATTTTTTCGAACAATTTAACCAGGGAAATATTGTTTTGGACAAAAATTGTTCGATTAAATAACGAGCTATTTTTTGATACAATCGCCCATTGTATCAAGTCTGACCAGTAATTTTCTCATTAACTTTTCTAACTGTTTTTGTTCCTCCTGGTCAAGGCATGACCAAAGTCTTCTCAGGCACTCATGTTGAGGTGGAAGCAAACTATTTAAAAATTTTGTACCTTGTTCTGTCAGATGAAGATGAAGGCAACGGCGGTCGTTATGACTTTCCTTTCTTTCAATCCACTCCTGCTTTTCTAATTCATCAGCAATACGAGTGGCGTTAGTACGGGAAGAACCCAATGCGGCACTTAATTCTGATGGCTGAATGCTGTGGCTTTCCTTAGTATCAAGGATCATCAAGGCCATGAACAAAGTTTCATTGATGCCTTGAGCTTTCAGCATATTATTACGGTTTTCAAGCAATTTACTTTGGACGTGCATTGATAACCTAGTCAACAGGATCTCTTGATAAGGGATATCTTTATTTAATTTGGCTTGCTGTGCTGCACGAATATTCAGTAATTCTTCGGTAGGCGTAAACGAACTTTCCATTATTTAGATACCTTATTAGTTTCAACTGGTAAGATAACTTTTGTTATCAAACATCCAAATGGTATATTAAAAGATAAATTTAGCAATTGTAGTTATTTGTTATCATCATATTTCTTTTGATATTGATACCTAATTCATAAATATTTTGAATGTTAGTCCAAAAAGCAGTGCGCCGAATAACGTTGCGAGTATAATTTTCCTTGTTTTGTAAAAGATTAAGCAGATGGTCAGACAACCTATGAGGGTAGGAAATAGTTTTTGACTCTCTTTCATTACATCAGGTACACCCGATACGATGAGTAAAGAACAAATGGATGCAATGCCAATACTGTCAAGAATAATGCTTGTTTTTCCACCTTTTTTGCCGGCAGATTGGCGTGCTTTCCCAAATCGCAGCGGCAGATAGCGAAACGAAAAGTTAGCTAACCCGACAAATAGCCCAATGAGCAAAATCTTACTGTCAATCATGGTATTTCCTTTTGTTCAGAAGAGTCATTGCAACTGTTTTGCGGTTGTAACAGTGCTGCGATACAACCACCGACAATACCTGCCAGAATAGCAACTGGAATTGAGAAAAATGTAATCCCCAAAAGTGCTCCGGTTAGCGCGGTTGCAACACAATAACTATTTTGCTTTCTGCAAGAAGCAAGAAGAAAACTGAGAAACAGTGCTGGTAACATGAAAATCATGGCGGCTTCTACGGCAGGATAGGATTCCAAATAACCGTTGCCAAGAAATGCCCCGGCTGTGGTACCTGCGACCCAGGCCAGCCAGGAACAGATTGCAATAGCAACCATCCAGTTTTCACTCCAGCCCCGTTGGTTCTTAATGAGTTTTGCGGTAGCGGCGGCAAAAACCTCATCTGTCAGACCAAAAGCCCAGATAACGGTTTTTTTCTCTGTTAACTTATCTTTGATACGGTACCTTAAAGATGGGCCATAAAGAACATGGCGAACATCCATTGCCATGATCGTTAGGGCAGAAATCCACAGTGATGTGCCTGCGCTCAGTAAAGCTGTGATGACGAACTGACTTGCGCCGGCGTAGATGATGCATGAAAAGAAAATGGCTTCTATTGGGTTGAAGCCAAGTTTGACGGCATTAAGGCCAAAAGCAAAGGCTACGGGAATGTAGCCGATGACAATGGGTAAACTGTCTATTATTCCTTCAGTAAAAGAAGATTTTTTACTGGTTAAGGGCGGTGGTGCATCAGAAACAGGCATAAAATCTATCTGGTTATATAATTGTTATATAACATTAACAAAAGGAAACCAAATAGAAAATATCATCCTTAACAAATGTTTCATAAATGTTTTTATTTAAACGTTCTTGTATTGTGGCTTGTTTCTTGCAGCGTCTTTGGTTCGTGCTTTTTGCCCAAGAACCACACGATTAGACTGATTATGCAGATAGCAATGCCAGAGGCGGCAACACCATACCAACCTGAGTGTTTGTAAGCATAGCCTGAAACCAGAGAGCCAACGGCGCCGCCAATGAAATAGCTGGTCATGTAAGCGGCAGTGAGCCGGTTTCTGGCTTCTGGCATGATGCGGTATATCGTGCTTTGATTTGTAACGTGAACACCTTGAATCGCAATATCAAGGAGAAAAATACCAATCATAAAGCCAATTAGTGATTCTTTGGCTAAACCGATTGGTATCCATGAAAAAAGTAATAGCGCCAGGGAAATGCTGGTGGTCAGAGAACCTTTGCCTTTATCAACGAGTTGTCCGGTTTTGGTTGCCATTAGTGCTCCGGCGGCGCCGACTAATCCAAATAAACCGATGATTCCTTCAGAATAGTTAAAAGGAGGTGCTGAGAGCAGGAATGCCATTGATGTCCATAGCAGGCTGAAGTTGGCAAATGTCAGCGCACCCAGTATGGCGCGTACTCTTAGCAGCGGGCTGGTAGTGACAAGGTTTACAATAGAGCCAAGTAATTGGAAATAATTGAGATTGGTTACTTGTTTATAACGGGGCAGATAGCGCCACAGTGTCAGAGAAAGAATCACCAATAAAACACTGGCAACCCAAAAAACAGTTCTCCAGCCGCCAAAAGTCGCCATTGTTCCTGAGATGGTTCTTGCCAGTAATATTCCAAGCAGTAAACCGCTCATAATCGTACCGACAGCTTTTCCACGTTGATGAGGAAGGGCGAGTGTTGCGGCCAGCGGGACCAGTATTTGGGCAACCACCGAAAATAAGCCCGTCATTGCCGTTCCCAGTAACATTTGCCAGATGTTCTGCGACGTGGCGGTAATCAGTAATCCAACAGTGGCTAATATTGTCATTGAGACAATTAAACTGCGCCGTTCGAACATATCACCTAATGGAACAAGGAATGTTAGGCCAACGGCATAGCTTAATTGAGCTGTGGTGACAATAAATCCCGCTTCGTTGACGGTCAGATTAAATTGTAACGCAATAGTATCGAGTAGCGGCTGTGCATAGTAGTTGCTGGCGACAACCAGACCTGTAGCGATTGCGATCAGTGCAATCAAAGCTGGACTTAACGGTGTACGGGAAATATTTTCTTCCATAAATGTATTTTCTTATATTTAAACGGCAGGTTAGGAGTGAGTGGACAGCTCGTTAAAGTCTCATAGTCACGAGCTAAACTTTTCGCATTGTAATGAGTTTTTATTCAGGTTCAACGGTAAAGCCGCGAGAGTGGTCGCTAAAGAGACTCTGTTGAATATTCATTGTCTTAGGTAGTTTTAACCTTGTGATTTAACTGTCAAATCGAACTGAGAATGGAAATGTGAAAACGATATTAATTCTTACTATTTGCTGTAATATGGCGAGAGTGACTATACCCGTCATCTTTCAAGTTGCCTCTTTGTTGGCTGCGCTCGTTCACCCCAGTCACATAGTTCTCTATGCTCCCGGGGATTCGCTCCCTTGCCGTCGCGATGCATCTTGAAATCCATAGGGTATATAAAATTGGTGAAATATAAATTTTAATAAGAATTTTGCGTCAGAAAAAATAGCAGTAAAAAACAGTGAATTGTTTAATGCCAATTCACTGTGATGCTTTGAATATTAATTTTTTCCGGCGGCTTCAATGGCAGTTTTAACCCAATCATCAAACAATTTTTGATGAGCCTTAATCCAACCATTGGCGTGGCGTTCAATCTCCGCTTGTGATGCTTCACCATTATGCATCCGCAGGTTTTGGGCATTGATATCCGCAAGGGGCATTTTCATGATAGAAAATAGCTTGGCGGCGGACGGGTTGCCTTCTGCCCACTTTTTATTGGCGGCAATGTGCATAATACTTGGTGGGAAACCATAGTTAGCGCCATTTGGCAGTTTCGTATCTATTTTTTCATCGTTAGGCATAGCGGAGAAAGGAACTTGCAGCCAGACAACATCTTTACCCGGTTTCAGCACATCACTAACCCAATAAGGTGTCCATGTGTAATATAAGATGGGTTTGCCTTCTTTATAGCGGGTAATGGTATCTGCCATCATGGCTGCATAGTTCCCTTGATTATGCTCAACGCTATTGTTTAAACCATAAGCTTTAAGATGATGGTTAATGGCGATTTCACAGCCCCAACCGGGATTACAGCCAGTCAAATCGGCTTTGCCATTACCGTTGGTATCGAATAATTTGGCTATTTTCGGATCTTTCAATTGGGCAATATTCGTGATGTTGTATTTTTCCGCTGTTTTTTTGTCGATTAAGTATCCCTGAGCGGCATTTTCTACATAGTTGCCAACCCGGTAGAATTTTGCATTACCGCCGGTTGCTTGATATTGGGTGTTGTGCAGTGGTTCCCAACTGACAGCCATAAAGGTTGCGTCGCCGGAAGCGATAGAGGAATAGGCGACGTTGTAGTCTACTTCTTTGATCGGTTTGACATCATAACCAAGTTTTTCCAATGCTTTACTGACGATCAGCGTCTGGAATGTTTCTTCGCTAAGGGTGCTTTGTACGGGTTGTACGCTGATACCTTTACCGGGTAATTCGACAGCGAATAATTGAGAACTTATCAGTGATGACAGGGATATCGCCCAGATAACTATTTTGCGCATGGTTTTTCCTCCTGTTGCAGTCATCATGTGTTTACCAAACTCTTGTGGTTTGGATAGGTGTTTTTGAAGGTTATGCTTTTTGGCTGAATAAACGGGTAATTAATCCAATTGGTCCAGTGACATACCAGCGATTTACCCCTTTAGTCCGGTTACCGCGGCCAAGAGACTGTGTTAGGCGGTCAAGGAGAATCGCCAGAATAACAATTCCAACTCCACCTACGGTGGCAAGCCCCATATCAAGACGGCCAATACCTCGCAAAACCATTTGGCCTAAACCACCAACGGCAATCATTGATGCAATAACAACCATTGATAGAGCCAGCATCAGGGTTTGATTGACACCGGCCATAATGGTTGGCATAGCCAGTGGTAATTGAACTTTAAACAACATTTGGCGAGGGCTGGCGCCGAAAGATTCGGCTGCTTCTATCAGATCTGTCGGAACCTGTTTGATGCCTAAAATTGTCAGACGGACGATTGGGGGTAAAGCGAAGATAATGGTGACGATAACCCCAGGCACGTTACCGATGCCAAACAGCATGACAATCGGGACTAGATAGACGAATGCTGGTGTGGTTTGCATGGCATCAAGCAGAGGTTGGATAATTTTTGCGGCTCTTTTGCTGTGCGCCAGCCAGATACCCAGTGGTAAGCCAACGATAATGCAGAACAACAGAGATGTCAGAGCTAATGACAGAGTGACCATTGCTTCAGACCATGCGCCTATTGCACCAATAATTACCAGAGAAATCAGAGCGGTAATACCCATACCAATGCCTGATAACTGCCAGGCAATCAGGGCAAAAAATAGGATGGCAATAGGGGCCGGTATTGAAGTCAGGCATTGTTCGAAACTACTGAGAACGAAATCAATGGGAACGCGTATTCCTTGAAATGCGGGACGAAAATTTAACACAACCCAATCAATAGCATGGGTTACCCATGAATCTAAGGGAATAAGCGGGTGCTGGAATGGGTCCATGATATTGAAATGTTCAGGCTGTACCGTAGTTGCGGGCGCATCCAGCCAGTCAGAACCTGTTGAATTATCAGTATAGGTTTCGCTGCTCCAGGGATCTGTATTATCGGCAGCGATGGGGGAGGTATCCTGTGTATTCTGTTCAGGCTGAGTTTGATGCTCTTTTTGATTACTCATTTGGTGTCTCCTTATCTAATGCCTGCAACAGCATCCCTTTGGAAATAACGCCGATATATTTGTCGTTATTTCCAACAACCGGAATCGCACAAGGTGATTGTGCTACAACAGCAATCAGCTCGTTGAGGGGCATATCTGCGGCAACTGCGGTTGGTTCCGCTAATATGGCGTGTTCGATAGATTTTTTTTCCCGTAATGCGTTTTCCAATGAATTTACGGAAACTATACCGGCGAATTTTTGTCCATGTTCGATCAGGTAACCATAGTTTCTGTTTTCGTCATCAAGAACTTTCAATGCAGAAAGAGGGCCAAAACCGGGTGCAATATGAAGCAGAGAGTCTGGACGGCGACGGGCAATGTCTTTAGCACTAAATACATGGCTGATATCTACGCCACGAAAGAAAGTTTTCACATAATCATTTGCTGGATTATTCAGGATTTCATCAGGTGTGCCGACCTGTACAACAACACCATCTTGCATAATGGCGATCCGATCGCCGATACGCATTGCTTCATCCAAATCATGAGAGATAAAGACGATAGTCCGTGGTTGATTGCCTTGCAGGCTTAACAGTTCATCTTGCATTTCTGTACGAATTAATGGATCAAGGGCGGAAAATGCTTCGTCCATTAGCAAAATATCAGGGTTATTAGCCAGTGCTCTGGCAAGCCCGACACGCTGGCGCATCCCGCCTGAGAGCTCATCTGGATAGGATTGAGCATAATTTTCCAGGTTTACCTGCTTCAGTGCGTCCAACGCTTTTTTATTGCGTTCTTGTTTGGTGATGCCGGCAAGTTCCATACCAAAAGCGCTGTTTTCCAGTATGTTTAAATGTGGCATCAGTGCAAATGATTGGAAAACCATACTGATTTTGTTGCGGCGAATTTCTCTTAACGCTGTTTCTGAAATCTCAGAAATATCTTCACCATCAATTAATACCTGGCCGCGAGTCGGTTTTATCAGGCGATTGAGAAGGCGTACCATTGTGGATTTGCCGGAGCCAGACAAGCCCATGATGACAAATATTTCGCCTTCTTCAATAGTCAGATTGGCATTTTGTATACCAACAGTCATACCTGTCTTTTCAAATATCTGATCTTTGCTCAAACCCGAATTCAGTAATTTGAAAGCATATTCAGGACGATCGCCAAATATCTTATAGAGGTTTTTAACTTCAAGTTTAATTGCCATGAAATAGTTATCTTCCTTTCAATGGTTATGTAATGGCGTTATGCATTATTCATCTCTGCATGATTCTTTGAATATATATACCCTAACATACTGAGAGAGCCTGACAACCCTATGTTAATAACAATTAATGTAAAAACTGGCAATATTGAATGGCTTAAATTAGATGTATTTGTCGTAATTTTATTGTTATTAGCGATTTATTTTGCCTAAATTTATGCTGTTATTGAAAGGGTAAGTTTTCTCTATATTGCTGTTATTAATATATTTTTGTGTTTAGTTGGCAAATAAATTATTCACCATGTCGTAAATAGAATATGTTATTAGTTTATCATGTTTATTATATCTGATTAATATGAAATTTAATTTGAAATTAATTAGCTATATTAATGTTTTTTGTCGTTTGACATGATATGAATGGCTATTTCTGGCAAAAAATATCCATAGGAATGGCGATAATCATAAAAAAACACCATAAAAATATAAGGATTTTATGGCATTTTCTCGTTTGAAAAATAGGCTGAATAATATATGGCCTTTAAAATATTCTATATAGAATCATTATCTTTAAAAACTCCAATCTTCATCTTCGGTATTAACCGCTTTACCAATAACATATGATGAACCAGCACCAGAAAAGAAATCGTGGTTCTCATTGGCATTTGGTGATAATGCAGATAGGATTGCAGGGCTGACATTTGTCATTTCTGAGGGAAATAAGGTTTCATAGCCAAGATTCATTAACGCTTTATTGGCATTATAATGCAAGAATTTTTTAACATCTTCAGTCCAGCCAACAATATCATAAAGTTCTTCTGTATATTTAATTTCATTTTCGTATAGTTCTAATAATAATGAAAAAGTGAATTCTTTAATTTCTTTTTGCTCTAAAATTGAATATTTATTTAATGATTGTTGAAATTTATATCCAATATAATAACCATGAATAGCTTCGTCCCGGATAATAAGTCGGATTAAATCGGCTGTATTTGTTAATATGCCTCGACTTGACCAATACATAGGTAAATAGAAACCTGAATAAAATAAAAATGATTCTAGAAAAACACTGGCGACTTTTTTCTTTAATGGATGATGATGACTATAATAATTTAATATAATTCTGGCTTTATTCTGTAATGAAGAATTCTTTTCACTCCAGCAATAGGCATTGTCCACATCAGTTGTTAGGCATAATGTTGAAAAAATGGAACTGTAAGAACGTGCATGAACAGCTTCCATGAAACTAATGTTAGACATAACCGCTTCTTCGTGGGGCGTCAGGGCATCTTCCATTAACGCTGGAGCACCAACCGTGTTCTGAATTGTGTCCAGTAGTGTCAGTCCGGTAAATACCCGGATAGTCAGCTCTTTTTCTTCTGTCGTCAAGGTATTCCATGAAGGAATGTCATTGGATAATGGAATTTTTTCCGGTAACCAGAAATTGGTTGTCAGCCGGTTCCAAACTTCTAGATCTTTATCATCTTCAATTCGGTTCCAGTTAATTGCGCGTATAGGATTACTAATCATAATAAATTTCCAGAATCATTTTACAGTGAGCATGAAACACAATCTTGTACTTCCGTACCTTCCAGAGTAGTTTGTTTCAGACGGATGTAATAAAGCGTTTTAATTCCTTTACGCCAGGCGTAAATTTGCGCTTTGTTAATATCACGGGTAGTGGCATCGTCTTTGAAGAAGAGTGTCAGTGATAATCCTTGGTCGACGTGTTGAGTGGCTGTAGCATAGGTATCAATAATCTTTTCCAGTCCTATTTCGTAAGCATCTTGGTAATATTCAAGATTATTGTTCGTCATAAATGGCGCCGGGTAATATACACGTCCTGTTTTACCATCTTTACGGATCTCAATACGGGATACAATCGGGTGAATGCTTGAGGTTGAATGGTTGATATATGAAATAGAACCTGTAGGAGCAATAGCTTGGAGATTTTGATTGTAAATACCATGAGCCATAATTGAGGTTTTTAATTCAAGCCAGTCTTGTTGATTAGGGATGGTTATTCCTGCTTGTTCAAACAATTGAGAGACTTTTTTTGTCTGAGGTTGCCAGGCTCTTTCTGTATATTTATTAAAAAACTCACCACTGGCATAACGAGAATCTTTAAAATCTTTAAAGTAACTATTGCGTTCAATGGCGATCTGATTGGAAGTACGCAGAGCGTGATAAGTGACGATGTAGAAATAGATATTGGTGAAATCTATTCCTTCTTCAGAACCGTAATGAATTTTTTCCTTTGCCAGGTAGCCGTGAAGATTCATTTGCCCCAAACCAATGGCATGAGAATCCTGATTTCCTTTTTCGATAGAAGGAACTGAACGGATATAGCTCATATCTGATACTGCGGTTAAAGCGCGGACAGCGGTTTCAATAGAGAGGGAAAAATCTGGTGAATCCATTGTATGAGCAATATTCATTGATCCCAGATTACAACTAATGTCTTTCCCAATATGACGGTAACTTAAATCATCTTCATATTCGCTGGCACTGTTAACCTGTAAAATTTCGGAACATAAATTACTCATATTGATCCGACCTTTAATTGGGTTAGCATTATTCACTGTGTCTTCATACATAATATAGGGATAACCAGATTCGAATTGGATCTCAGCTAACGTCATGAAAAATTCACGGGCATTGATTTTTGATTTCCGAATTTGTTGGTTATTCACCATTTCAGCATATTTTTCTGTCATGCTAATTTCGGACATTGGCACACCATAAACCCGTTGAATATCATAGGGTGAGAATAGATACATATCTTCATTATGCTTAGCTAGCTTAAAGGTGATATCAGGAATAACGACGCCAATAGAGAGTGTTTTTATACGGATTTTTTCGTCGGCATTTTCCCGTTTTGTATCTAGAAAACGGAGAATATCAGGGTGATGAGCATGGAGATAAACCGCTCCTGCACCTTGGCGTGCGCCGAGTTGATTGGCGTATGAAAATGCGTCTTCCAGCATTTTCATCACTGGGATAACACCTGATGATTGATTCTCAATCATTTTTATCGGCGCACCTGCTTCCCGTAGGTTACTGAGTAAGCATGCGACACCACCGCCACGTTTTGAAAGCTGTAATGCTGAATTAACTGAACGTCCGATGGACTCCATATTGTCTTCAATGCGCAGCAGGAAACAGGAAACTAATTCTCCTCGCTGTTTCTTACCGCAATTAAGAAAGGTTGGCGTTGCTGGTTGAAAACGGCCATTGATCATCTCATCCACCAGACGACAAGCCAGCATCTGATCGCCTTGGGCTAGGGTCAGTGCTACCATGCATACACGATCTTCATAGCGTTCCAGATAACGCTTATTATCGAAGGTTTTCAAAGTATAGCTGGTGTAATATTTGAATGCGCCCAGAAAGGTTTGAAAGCGGAATTTTTTGCTATAGGCTTGCTGAAAAAGCTTTTTAATAAAAGCAAAATCGTATTGTTCCAGCACGTTTGTTTCGTAATATCCCTGTTGTTGGAGGAAATCCAGCTTCTCTTTTAGGCTATGGAAAAATAGTGTGTTTGGATTTACATGCTGGCGAAAATAGTAATGAATAGCCTGTTTGTCTTTATCAAATTGAATCTTTCCTTCGCTATCGTACAGATTGAGCAGAGCATTTAAAGCATGATAATCCTGTTGCGCATTAATTTGAAAAGTCATAATTACGTATTCTCTAATGAATCATATTGCCAGAATTTTTGAATACCTTGACGTACCTGTTGTACATCTTCTTCAGTACCCAGCAGTTCAAAACGGTATAGAAGGGGGATACGACATTTCTCTGAGATTATCTGTCCAGCAATGCCGTAAGCTTCGCCAAAGTTAGTATTTCCGGCGGCGATGACTCCCCGGATTAACGTTCGGTTTTTGGCGATATTTAGAAACTGAATCACTTGTGGCGGAACCGCGCCTTTAGCATTGCCGCCACCATAACTGGGGGTCAGTAAAATGTAAGGAGAGGTTACGTTTAATGGGCTACCTGATTGATTTATCGGAATACGAAGGGCTGGTATCTCTAGTTTCTGAACAAATCTATGGCTATTACTGGACGAACTGGAGAAATAGATCAGCGGATTTATGTTCATAATAAACCTACAAATTCTTGGTTAATGCGTTGATTTTATCAGGACGAAATCCCGACCAATGTTGTGTGCCGGCGACAACCACAGGAACTTGCTGGTAGCCCATAGCACGGATAGTCGCTAAAGCCTGTGGGTTTTCGGTCAAATCGACAATCTGGTATCGAATGTTTCTTCGGCTTAGCGCCTGATAGGTTGCGCTGCATTGTACGCAGTCCGGTTTGCTATAAATGGTAATGCTCATTAACGACTCCTTTGTCAGTTTGTGGGCATGCAATGGCAAAATTTGGTTCATGAGTAATAATTTTACTAAAGGCCATAACTTGAACTATACTATATATAGTGAAATTTTATTTCAACCATACTATATATGGTGTTAATTTTACATCAAGTGACTATCATTAAAATTACAATGTTAGTTACTCTCTGTTTGTTGGTAGGTTTTTCGCCTTTAGACAAGTTTAAGTTTTCTAGTCGGTGGTAAGGGAGCAACTGAATTCATCATTGCAATTTGTCGAAAAGACGATTTACTCTAATCCCTATAATGATTGATATTTTTTTCAATGGAGGTGGTTATGTATCATCACTATTTTGATACACCCAAAGGATTTCCTAAACCGTATATTCATATCACTGCGGATGATAAGGGGGTGACCAGTCTATATTTTGTTGATGAAAAAACAGCGCCTGAAGTAAAAAATGATATTACTAAGCAGTGCGTGAAAGAGTTACGGGGATATTTTGCGGGTAAGCGTACTGAGTTTTCTGTTCCACTCAATCCAGCAGGAACTGAATTCCAGCAGCGTGTATGGTTACAGCTATGTAAGATCCCATTTGGAGAAGTGTGGAGTTATAAGCAACTTTCATTAGCATTAGGTTCAGTTAATTATTGTCGCGCGGTAGGAATGGCTAATTCTCGGAATCCGATCTCATTAATTGTGCCTTGCCATCGTGTTATTGGACATGATGGTAAATTGGTGGGATATACCGGAGGCTTGAATATTAAAAGCTGGCTATTGGAACATGAAAAAACCTAGTCATTTGTTTATTAGGTAAATTGTGTGATAAAAGACCAGGGAGGGTTTAGATATTTATATATGTGTATTATTTAGTGGTAAAACTAAATTAAAGATAACATCTATCGTATTTTATTATGCTTTTCGTGATCTTGGTTGTAGACAATGAACCAACTTATTTGCTGTACTGTATGCGACACAGATTTTGTGTCTTAATTTTCACGTTGAAGGTAAGTTTGATGTCAAAAATTAAAGGTAACGTTAAGTGGTTTAATGAATCTAAAGGATTCGGGTTTATCACTCCAGAAGATGGTAGCAAAGACGTATTCGTGCATTTCTCTGCTATTCAGAGTAACGGATTTAAAACTTTGGCAGAAGGTCAAAAAGTAGAGTTTGAAATCACTGACGGCGCTAAAGGTCCATCTGCTGTAAACGTTGTCGCTATCTGATTTTAACTCCGTATTTCGAAAACCCGTTATTTCAACGGGTTTTTTTTGGCTTGTGTGATATGTAGATAATTTTAATCTAAAGTTTATGCATTAATACAAAAGCTAACGTGGTCATTAATAATGATCCAAAAAGATTAAGCAAAACTGTTCCCAGTGTCCATCCTAGTTTTCCGTCCTGTAATAAATAAACAATTTCAACAGAAAATGTGGAAAAGGTTGTTAACCCTCCGCAAAAACCGGTGGTTAACATCAATTTCCAGGCCGGATCGAGATGTGTAGATTTATTGAAGTAGGCCAATCCCAGTCCGATAATTAATGCACCGATACAGTTAACGGTAAGGGTGCCAATCGCGATATTAGCAGAAATATTATTAAGGCGAAGGCTGATAAACCAGCGTAATACGCTGCCTAAGCCACCTCCGATAAATATAGCCAGAATAATATTAATCATAATATACCCGTCATCTTTCAAGCTGCCTCTTTGTTGGCTGCACTCGCTCACCCCGGTTACATAGTTTGCTATGCTCCCGGGGATTCACTTCCTTGCCGTCGCGATGCAGCTTGAAATCCATAGGGTATAAGAAACTGGGTTATTTGACCTCTTCACCTTTGGCTTGCAAGTCAGCATGGTAAGAAGAACGGACAAATGGACCACAGGCGGCATGGGTGAACCCCATAGCTAACGCTTCTTCTTTCATTTCATCAAATTCCTGTGGGCTGACGTAGCGTTGTACCGGTAAATGATGACGACTAGGTTGTAGATATTGTCCCAGGGTCAGCATGGTAACACCGTGGCGGCGCAGATCACGCATAACGTCAATAATTTCTTCGTTGGTTTCACCGAGACCGACCATCAGACCCGACTTGGTTGGAATGTCAGGGTGGGCTTCTTTAAACTTCTCAAGTAGTTTTAGTGACCATTCATAGTTTGCGCCAGGGCGCACTTGACGGTAAACCCGAGGTACGTTTTCCAGGTTATGGTTAAAGACATCGGGCGGTGTCGCTGTCAGTATTTCAAGTGCACGATCCATACGTCCACGGAAGTCAGGCACTAAAGTTTCAATTTTGATGGATGGATTTTTGTCACGAATAGCAGAGATGCAATCAGCAAAGTGTTGAGCGCCGCCGTCACGTAGATCATCACGGTCAACGGAGGTGATGACAACGTAGCGCAGAGCCATATCTTTAATGGTTTGCGCCAGTTTTACTGGTTCGTTGGTGTCGGGCGCCATTGGGCGGCCGTGTGCAACATCACAGAAAGGGCAACGGCGGGTGCAAATTGCGCCAAGGATCATAAAGGTGGCTGTACCGTGATTGAAACATTCCGCCAGGTTAGGGCAAGACGCTTCTTCACAAACGGAATGCAGACCATTTTTGCGCATGGCAGATTTGATGCCTTGAATGCGGCTGGAATCCGCAGGAAGTTTGATTTTCATCCACTCAGGTTTACGCAAGATTTCTGTACGTTCGGTCATCACTGTTTTGACAGGGATCAGCGCCATTTTGTCTGCGTCGCGGTACTTAATGCCGCGTTCCATCTGAATTGGTTTACTCATAATCGTGCTGGTTCCAGTGTTAAATTCATCAGGTTGAGATTTATCATTCAATCTACTGTATGATAAGCCATTAAAAAATTTTTGAAGAATGTTAAAAAATTATAGCATCTTTAATTGTTCAGTTTAAATCCTAACTGCCGGCAAAATTTCTCCACCAAAATAGGTTGTACTTGCTCAACAGTAATTCCAGGAACTAAATCACTGAGTTGAATCATTTTCATGCCAGCATAGCCACAAGGGTTAATACGCAAAAAGGGTTCTAAATCCATTGCGATATTGAAGGCTAGCCCGTGGAAAGAACAACCTTTGCGTATCCGTAATCCAAGGGAGCAAATTTTGGCTTCATTGACGTAGACACCAGGGGCGTCCGGGCGGGCATAGGCTTTCACACCAAAGTGAGCAAGGGTTTGAATGACAGTATCCTCTATCGCCGTAACCAGTTGCCGTACACCAATTTTGGCGCGTTTGATGTCAATCATGACATACATAACTTGCTGACCAGGGCCATGATAAGTGACTTGTCCACCACGATCAGATTGAATAATCGGAATATCGCCAAGGGACAGCAAATGTTCAGCTTTACCTGCTTGCCCTTGAGTAAAGACTTTTGGATGCTGTACCAGCCAGATTTCATCAGGTGTATTGGTATCTCGTTGCTCAGTAAACAAGTGCATTGCATCAGAAATCGGCTCGTAGGGTTGTATTCCTAATTGACGTAAGAAAATCGTTTTATGTTGCAATTGAAACTTCATTTGATAGCTATAAGATTTGGTCAGTATAACCCTCAGAAGAGGTTCTCACCAGTTTAGTGCGCCTGAAACGGTGGTATTTCTGATAGATAAAGAATCCCCTGTGAAATTATAGGGGATTTTTTGAGTTTCTATTACAACACGACCCGTACCAGTTCAAGGTTACCTAACTCTTCATACAGCGTTTCTACCTGTTCAATATGAGTCGCATTGATAGTAATGGATATTGAGTGGTAGTTGCCTTTGCTGCTTGGTTTCACTTGTGGAGAGTAATCGCCCGGCGCATGGCGTTGAACTACCTCAACGACCTGATTGACTAGCTCAGGTTTCGCCAAACCCATCACTTTGTAAGTGAATGAACAAGGGAACTCAAGCAGTTCATTTAATTTCGTTTTCATGGGCGCTCCTGTTTTTGCTTTCCGTGATATAGACGGTCAGTTTCTTCTGTAAAATTCGATACTTTCCCCCGCCTTAAAACGCGGGAGCTTATTGCGATCGGGCGGTAGCCCGATTCGCTTTGGTGGATTCTGTTTATCGCTTAATTATCTCAAGAATTAGCCAAACCAATGATGAAATAGTAGCTTGATGTAATCGATAAAGCGGCTGAAGATGCCGCCTTCTTTTACTTCATTCATGACGACTAACGGCCGCTGTTCAATAGTCTTGCCATCAAGTTGAAAATTGATAGTACCTACGACTTG
This sequence comes from Photorhabdus sp. P32, assembly GCF_038085095.1. Classification (NCBI taxonomy): domain Bacteria; kingdom Pseudomonadati; phylum Pseudomonadota; class Gammaproteobacteria; order Enterobacterales; family Morganellaceae; genus Photorhabdus; species Photorhabdus sp. P32. Next base: position 25,562 of record NZ_JAZGJN010000294.1, read on the forward strand.
ATTTTTCGCTAGGGGGGCATGTAATTCACTATTATTCATGACATAGCTGGCTTTCAGATCTTTCAGACGACCACGGGGAATAGTCAGATAAACATCTTTATCAACACCCAACTGAACTCTATCGTTATCGCCAAACCAGACTGGTTCAGAAGCGAACTCTTTGCTTGCTTGTAGAGGCGAAACAGTTTCAAAGAAACGGAAGCCCCAGGTCAATAGTTTCTTACTTTCTGTTTCTCGGCCTTTATAAGTGTGGCCGCCTAATACCGCAGAAATCAGACGCATATCGCCTTCTGTTGCAGAAGCGACCAGGTTATAGCCCGCTGCGCTGGTATGACCGGTTTTGATACCATCGACATTCAGACTCTTATCCCACAATAAGCCGTTACGGTTTGTCTGGCGGATATTGTTATAGGTAAACTCTTTCTCTTTATAGATGGTGTACTCTTCAGGAACGTCACGGATCAGCGCTTGACCAATCAGCGCCATATCACGGGCAGAGCTGTATTGGCCTTCTGCATCCAGACCATGAACGGTTTTGAAATTTGTATTCTTTAATCCAAGAGATTTCACATAACCATTCATTAAGTTAACGAAAGACTCTTGGCTACCGGCAACATAGTCTGCCATTGCAACACAGGCATCGTTACCGGATTGCAAGTTTATACCGCGGGATAACATGGAAACCGAGACCTGATCGCCTGGCTTGAGGAACATCAGGGAAGAGCCTTTGAATACTGGGTTACCTGTTGCCCATGCGTCAGTGCCAACGGTGACCATATCATTTGGATGGATTTTGCCTGATTTAATTGCTTGACCAATAACATAACTGGTCATCATTTTTGTCAGACTGGCAGGATCACGGTGTGCGTCTGCATTCATTTCGGCCAGCACTTTGCCTGAATTATAGTCGATAAGGATATAAGCTTCCGCATCGATCTGAGGCACACCTGGGATCATCGTTTTCAGGTTGACATCATTTCCATCGGCAAACGCAGAAGCACTTATTGCCAGCGCAATACTCAAGGTAACGCTTTTTATAAAACGAGAAGTGGTTGTATATTTCATGGTCGGTTGGACAGCATCCGTGAGAAAAGGTTGATATCGAGCCACATCATAGCAAATGAAAAAAATACTGACATTGCCAAATTTTGACAAGACTCAGATTTACATTTTTTTACTCCTCTTACTGATATCTGAATCAAAGTGAGATATCAGTAAGAGAACGATTAGGGACTGACGATAAAAGAAGATTGCTGTATCTGGTCAGCCAGTTTTTGTTGTAAATCGGCAGCTTGCTGGCGATTGTTGAATGGCCCTAACTGTACACGATAAACATTACTATATTGAGTTACGCGTCCTTGGACATTAAAGCGTTGCTCCAGCGTTTGTTGCCACTCTTTTGCTCGTTGTTCACTGCTAACAGCGCCAACCTGAACCATAAAACCATTTGCTGAGGCGGCTGTTGGCGCTGTTACTATCGAAGTACTGTTTGTAACAGGTTTCGGGGGTTGCAGTTTCATTGCGGGTAATTGCTCAGTAGTTTCCGGTTGTGCCATCCATGATTGAGTCTGTTCCTCCGGCTGATTTGTTAAAGGCTGGCTGCCAGTTTGATCGGGGACGTTCTCCATTGTTGGTGTTCCTAGTGGGCTGGTTGTCAGCGTTGGTCTACCCGGTAGAGCGTAACTCTGTTTAACTATCCGGCTGCCAATGGTACCGGGACCAGATATAGAACCGTCCTGGGCCACCTCAATAAAATCAACCTTAACTTTGGTGCTTTGAGTCAGGTTTAAGCGTTCAGCGGAAGCCTTCGAGAGATCGATAATTCGGCCTGATTTATAAGGACCACGGTCATTGACTCTAACAATCATCATGCGGCCATTGCTCAAGTTGGTCACACGGACGTAACTTGGAATTGGCAGGGTAGGATGGGCGGCTGTCAGTGCATAAGGATTAAAACGCTCGCCAATTGCGGTCATTTTGCCGCTAGATTCTTCACTGTACCAACTGGCATAACCTGTTTCACTGAACTGAGAAGGAGCTTGCACAATATGATAAGTATGTCCGTTCATCTGATAATCATTATTGGCGCTAGGGTGATAAGGCTCGTAGCGAGGTTCTGCTCCCAGAACATCCTGTGTTGGTACTGCTGGTAACGGGGCAGGTCTTTGTTTGTCAGGAGTAGTACAGCCGGATAGCAGGGCTGCAATCATGCCAAGTATAAGCCAGTGTTGACGCATTGAAACCTCTTCTCTATAAACTTTTAGACAACAATTTTCGGTGTGTGTGAATCGACATGATAATGCCGAAACCAGCCATTAAGACGATTAATGCTGAGCCGCCATAACTGACAAATGGCAAAGGAACGCCTACTACAGGCAGGATACCGCTCACCATGCCGATATTGACGAAGATATAAACAAACAAGATTAACACTAGACCGCCGACGATAACCCGGCCAAAAGTGTTTTGTGCCCTAGTTGCGATGACCAGTCCACGCATAATTAATAACATATATAATGCTAATAACAGTAATACGCCAATTAAACCAAGTTCTTCTGACAGTACGGCAAATATGAAATCTGTATGACGTTCTGGCAGGAATTCTAATTGAGATTGTGTTCCTAATAGCCAGCCTTTACCTGATAAACCCCCGGAGCCAATCGCGATTTTTGATTGAATAATATGGTAACCCTTGCCTAGTGGATCGCTTTCTGGATCAAGTAACATCATGACGCGATCGCGCTGATAGCCATGCATCAGGAAGAACCACAAAATGGGAATAAAACAGGCTAACAGTAGAGCTGCGATACCGATCAACCGCCAACTCATGCCAGAAAGGAACAGGACAAACAGGCCGGAAGCCGCGATCAGAATTGAAGTCCCCAAGTCTGGTTGAGCGGCGACCAGTAAAGTCGGCAGAAAAATAAGCATCAAAGCGATGGTGGTATTTTTCAGCGATGGAGGGCATAAATCGCGGTTCATAAAGCGTGCGATCATCAGTGGTACTGCGATCTTGGCAATCTCAGAAGGTTGGAAGCGGATAATGCCTAAATCCAGCCAACGTTGCGCACCTTTACTTATTTGCCCGAAAGCATCGACAAAAATCAGTAAAATGACACAAACAATATAGAGATGGGGCGCCCAGCTTTCATAAACTCTTGGTGGAATTTGCGCCATAATGAGCATGACAATCAGTCCGGCGCCAATTTGACCAATTTTGCGCTCCATCATACCCATATCTTGACCGCTGGCGCTCCACATCACAAAAGCACTGTATGTCAGCAATGCCAAAATACACAGTAATAATGGTAGGTCGATATGTAATCTGGTCCAGAGAGGAACCCTTTTTTGGTTTTCTGTCATGGTGTTAATCAGTCACTTTCTGTTCCGGGAGGTGTAGGGACAGCATTTGGCAATGTTGTGTTGTTATCCCCCAATAATACATGGTCGAGGATTTGACGAACAAGGGTTCCCACTGTTGGACCTGCGCCGCCATTCTCTAAAATAATGGAAAGGGCTACCGTCGGATTTTCATAAGGCGCGAAAGCAATCATCAGTTTGTGATCCCGTAAATGTTCAGCAATTTTACTGGCATTGTAGGTTTCATAACTGTAGACCTGTGCTGTTCCCGATTTGGCCGCGGCTTTATAAGGCGTGCCAATAAAACTCTTGTGGCCGGTACCGTTTGGCAGGTTAGCAACACCGTACATGCCGCTTTTTGCCAATTCCCAATATCCTGAATGGATATCGCCAATCTGAATATTTTCTGTTTGTTGATAAGGGATCATCTCACCTTTCAGCTTCTTACTTAGCAACAAATGCGGTGTTTTTACATTACCATCGTTAATTAAGGTTATCAGCGCTTTCACCATTTGAATGGGAGTTGCTGTCCAATATCCTTGGCCGATGCCGACAGGAATGGTATCTCCTTGATACCAAGGTTTTTTATATTTTCTTTGTTTCCATTCACGAGTAGGCATGATACCAGTGCGTTCTTCGGCTAAGTCGATGCCAGTGTATTCACCATAGCCGAACTTGGTCATCCATTCAGATAGACGATCAATTCCCATATCATAGGCAACTTGATAGAAGAAAGTATCCGCCGATTCTACGATGGCTCTATGCGCATTGAGGCTACCGTGCCCCCAACGTTTCCAGTCACGGTAGCGTTTTTCTGAACCCGGTAATTGCCACCAACCTGGATCAAAAATGGTGGTATTTTTATTGATAACGCCTGTGCTTAGCGCCGCAACGGTAATAAAAGGTTTTACGGTCGAAGCTGGAGGATAGATTCCTTGAGTAGCACGATTAATTAGCGGCCTATCAGGGTTATTTAATAGTTCCTGATAGTTCTTATTGGAGATGCCGTTTACGAATAAGTTTGGATCATAGCTTGGGTTAGATACCAGCGCCAGAATTTCCCCATTACGTGGATCACTGACAACGACCGCAGCACGGCTGGTTGTGAGGAGTTTCTCAATGTAGATCTGCAATTCAAGATCGATAGTGAGGTAAATATCTTGCCCGGCCTGTGGTGGTTGTTCATGTAATTGGCGTATCACCCGGCCTCGGTTATTCACTTCGACTTCTTCATAACCTGTTTTGCCATGTAAAACAGCTTCATAGTAGCGTTCAATGCCCAGTTTGCCGATGTCATGGGTAGCTGCGTAATTAGGTAAAATACCTTCTTTATCCAATCGTTCTACATCTTTATCGTTAATTTTAGCAACATAGCCGATGATATGCGTCAGCGCTGAACCATAAGGATAGAAGCGGCGTTGATAGCCTTTTATTTCAAAACCAGGGAAACGATATTGGTTAACGGCAAAGCGTGCGACTTGAATATGATCAAGTGAAGTTTTCAATGGAATAGAGGTAAAGCGGCGTGAGCGCTTACGCTCTTTTTCAAAGTTGGCAATGTCTTCGTCAGTCAGATCGATAACATTGCGTAAATCATTCAGCGTTTGCTCAAGGTTTTCTACCTTTTCAGGGATGATTTCCAACTGGTAGATGGTTCGATTAAGCGCCAATGGTGTACCGTTACGGTCATAGATGATACCGCGGCTTGGCGCAATTGGAACCAGTTTAATACGGTTTTCGTTTGAACGGGTTTGATAGTCTTCGTGGCGAGTGATTTGTAAATGGTAAAGATTAGCAATCAGGATACCAGTCAGTACCAGGATGATAATAAACGCCACCAATGCGCGGCGAGCAAATAGGGCTGATTCAGCCGTATAATCACGAAAAGGGGTACGTTTATTTTTCATCCCATTGCCAGAATTTGCTTTTATCCGTTGATAACCAAATTATTCCCGATGATAGGGATGATTGGTGGTAATGCTCCATGCCCGGTACAGGCTTTCCGCGACTAAAACCCGGACCAGAGGATGGGGTAAAGTCAGCGGTGACAGTGACCAGCTTTGTTCTGCGGCAGCTTTACATGCTGGAGCGAGACCTTCCGGTCCGCCTATCAACAAACTGACATCTCTACCATCTCGTTTCCAATGTTCAAGCTGTTGCGCCAGTTGAGGGGTTTCCCAACGGGAACCCGGAATATCTAGGGTAACAATACGGTTGCCTTTGCCAATAGCGGCCAGCATCTGTTCGCCTTCTTTTTCCAGAATGCGCTTAATATCCGCATTTTTGCCCCGTTTGCCAGCCGGAATTTCTATCAGATCAAATGGCATGTCTTTGGGAAAACGGCGCAAGTAATCTATAAAGCCGGCCTGTATCCAGTCCGGCATTTTTGTACCTACAGCAATTAATTGCAGCTTCAAACTCAGCTCCAGAGCTTTTCAAGTTCATACATGCGGCGACTCTCTTCCTGCATGACATGTACGATAACTTCACCGAGATCTACGACAATCCAATCAGATACGCCTTGTCCTTCAACGCCAAGTGGGATCAGGCCGCTCGAACGACAGTCATCAACCAGATTATCTGCGACAGACATCAGGTGGCGGTTGGAGGTCCCGGTGCAGATAATCATGCAATCGGTAATACTGGATTTCCCTTGGACATCTAGGGAAACGATATCCTGTACTTTAGAGTTTTCAAGCTTATCAATAACAAACTGTTGGAGTTCTTTACCTTGCAAAAGGCTCATCCTTATTTTTTATCACAATTGATTAAATAGTGCGGAATAATAGCATGTCAGGTCACTTGAGGGTAAGCCAACTAAGTGACTAATCGAGGTAGATTTCGCTATTGGCGATACAACCCCTGTGAATCTATATACTTTTGTACGGAAGGGGGAAGTAAATCGTCACAACTTAACCCTTGCTGGTGGCGTTGACGGATATCTGTCGCTGAAATAAGCAGCAGAGGTGTATCTGCCAGATAGATATAACCGTTAGGTTGACTGCTAAGCTGGTTTGGATCGCAGACTCGATGTTCTGTAAGCCATTGTTGCATTTCAGTTGTGGAAAACTGGGTTTGATAACCGGGACGAGCACAAACCAGCAAGTGGCTGAGACTCAGCAGTTCTTGCCAACGATGCCAAGTGTGCAGTGATAACAAAGCATCTTGGCCGATTATAAATGCCAGTGGTTGCTTATTACCAAGTTCTTGACGGAATGACTCTAGCGTATCGATTGTGTAAGAGGGGGTAGTGCGCTCCAGTTCACGCTTATCGACGGTAAACAGAGGGTTGTCCTGTACTGCCAGTTGTACCATTTTAAGCCGCTGTTGTGCAGTGGCTTCTGGCTGTGGGCGGTGTGGGGGAACGTGATTTGGTAGTAAAATCACCTGTTTCAGGCCAGTTTGATATGCCAGAGTTTCAACTGGTTGCAAGTGCCCGTAATGGATGGGATCGAATGTTCCACCAAATAATGCTTGAATAACGGGTTGTTTCGGGCAAGTAGAGTTAGTGGTATGAGGCATTAAGAAAGCTCTCAGGTAAGGTTTTTCCACATAACAGCATGGAAAGCGTTTCTAAATCTGACCAAATGGACTGGCCGTAATCCTGTTTGATCTGGCGTTCCATCTGTACAAGTAAATGAATTGCTTGCTGCAAATCATGTTGAGTGAGACGTTGCAGTGCGCTTGTCAGTAATGGGCGACGGTTTTGCCATACTCGATGTTGATCTAACAGTATTTTCATCGGGGTTGTGGTACTTTGACGTTTCAGTGTGAGTAGTAGTAGCAGTTCACGCTGTACGGTGCGTAATAGAATAACAGCTTCGCAATCTTCCTGTTTTAACTGTTTCAGAATATGCCAGGCTCGTTTTGCTTTACCCGATAATAGCGAATCTACCCAGTGATAAGGTGTAAAGTGAGCTGCATCATTCACCGCATTTTCGACACGATGTAAGGTCAGTTTACCATCTGGGTATAGCAGCGAGAGTCGCTCAAGTGCCTGAGCCAACGCGAGTAAATTTCCTTCATAACAGTAACACAGTAGTTGATTGGCCTGTTCTTCCAGCGTCAATTTCATAGCTTTGGCCCGTTGCGCAACCCATTGCGGCAGACGGTTCTGTTCTGGTGTCTGGCAACTGACATAAACGCCGTTTTTTCCTAACTCTTTGAACCAGTTACTGTTCTCTTGAGCCTTGGTTAATTTCAGACCACGTAGTATTAGCAGTATATCTGGGTGAAGAAGCCCTGCCAGTTTTACCAATTGTTCAGCCATTGCTGCGTTAGGGCCGTTTTCCGGCAGGAACAAAGTGAGTGTTTGGCGGCTAGCAAACAGACTTAATGACTGACAAACACTGAATATCTCATCCCATTCGGTATGATTATCTAGTGTATAGGTAAAGTGTTCAGTGAAAGCGTGCTTTTCAGCAGCCCTGCGGATATGATCCTGGCTTTCCTGTAATAGTAGGGGTTCATTGCCCCATATTAGATAACAGTTTCGCAGCCCCTCATTGAGCTGCGAAATCAGTTGTTCGGGATAGAGTTTGATCATTGTGCTTGCGCAGCTTGTTGTCCCGCCTGTTTTTCTCTGACTTTTTGCTTTTCTGCGCTATGAACGGTCAATAGCTGGCGAACTAACTGGCGAGCAGCTTGTTCACGCATTTCCTGATTGATAATCTCGTTTTCAGCATCTTTTGCCAGGGCTTCTAACGGGTTGTCGAAAAAAGAGCGATCAATCCTGGATCGTAGCGGATATACGCTACCGTCTGGCATAATGACCTGCGCATCGACATACAGTGTCAATTGGCGTTCAGCAGCTTTACCATCTTGGAAAACAGAGACAGTATCTTTATTTTCAGAAGAGCCGATTAACTTCAAAATCGGAATATCAGCGCTACCATCCTCAAGGATAGTGACGTTATTCAGACGAAGCTGTTGACGAACAGAACGGGCTAGTGGCCCATATGGGTCACCGCTTGTTAATTGCAGCTTTTTGAGTTCCGGGGGCACCTGAGTGGTGCCGCGCAGATGAAAACCGCAGCCAGCGGTGACCAGCACCGCTAACCCCAGCAACAACGTTAATATACGATGTCGCACATTGCCTCCTTTATCAGCCGACGACCAGATTCAGCAGTTTACCTGGTACATAAATGACTTTGCGAACAGTGACGCCTTCAAGGTATTTCGCCACACCATACTCTTTTGCTGCCATATCATGAACATATTCTTTAGTCGCATCGGCTGGCACAGTAACACGACCACGCACTTTACCGTTAACTTGGATGACGACTAACTTAGTATCGTCAACCATTGCCTGTTCATCAGCTTGTGGCCAATCAGCCGTATCAATGTCACCCTGACCGCCCAGAGCTTGCCACATAGTAAAACAAGCATGAGGAGTTATTGGCGACAACATACGGACAACCGCCAACAGCGCTTCTTGCATCAGAGCGCGATCCTGCTCAGTTTCTTGTGGTACGCGGGTCAGTTTATTCATCAATTCCATTACCGCAGCGATAGCAGTATTGAATGCTTGGCGGCGACCAACATCATCTGTGACTTTAGCGATGGTTTTGTGCAGATCACGGAATAGATCTTTTTGTTCTACTGTCAGGTTTGCGACGTCCAGTGGTTGGGTTGCACCTTTGCTGCTGTGTTCATAAACCAAGCGCCACACACGTTTCAGGAAGCGGTTTGCCCCTTCAACACTGGATTCTTGCCATTCTAGCGTCAGTTCTGGCGGCGCAGCGAACATCATGAACAGGCGAACGGTATCAGCACCATATTTTTCTACCATCAATTGTGGGTCAATACCGTTATTTTTGGATTTAGACATTTTGCTCATGCCGGTATAAACCAGCTCATGACCTTCTTTATCCGTCGCTTTAACGATACGGCCTTTATCATCGCGCTCAACGATAGTATCAGATGGGGAAACCCAGATTTTTTCACCATTTTTGCCGATGTAATAAAAAGCATCGGCTAGAACCATGCCCTGACATAACAGGCGTTTAGCGGGTTCATTGGAATTGACCAGGCCCGCATCACGCATCAGTTTGTGGAAGAAACGGAAATACATCAGATGCATGATGGCATGTTCGATACCACCGATGTATTGGTCAACTGGTAACCAATAGTTAGCCGCTGCTGGATCGAGCAGACCTTTGTCATAATCTGGACAGGTATAGCGAGCGTAGTACCAGGAAGACTCCATAAAGGTATCGAAGGTATCTGTTTCACGCAGTGCTGGTTGGCCGTTGATAGTGGTTTTTGCCCACTCAGGATCAGCTTTAATTGGGCTGGTGATGCCATCCATTTTGACATCCTCCGGCAGAATAACAGGCAGTTGATCTGCTGGAACTGGAACAACCGTGCCATCTTCCAGTGTTGCCATTGGAATAGGAGCGCCCCAGTAACGTTGACGGGAAACCCCCCAGTCACGCAGACGATAGTTGACTTTACGTTTACCTACGCCCATTTCCACCAGTTTATCTGCAATGGCATTAAAACCAGCTTCGTGATTCAGGCCGCTAAATTCACCGGAATTAAACAGAACATTCTTATCCGTTACCGGGGCTTCATGAACATTTGGTTCATTACCTTCATTGTCCAGAATAACGGCTTTCATTGGCAGGTTATATTTTGTCGCAAATTCCCAATCGCGTTGATCGTGGCCGGGAACGGCCATGACAGCACCGGTGCCGTATTCCATCAGAACGAAGTTTGCAACCCAGATTGCCACTTTCTCTTTGGTCAATGGATGAATAGCAAACATACCGGTTGCCATGCCTTTCTTCTCCATTGTTGCCATATCTGCTTCTGCAACTTTGGTATTACGGCACTCATCAATGAAAGCAACCAGTTCAGAGTTATTTTTTGCTGCTTGTTTTGCCAGAGGATGACCGGCGGCAACTGCAACATAAGTGGCGCCGAGGAACGTATCAGGTCGAGTAGTATAGACGGTCAGCTTCTCCTGACTATCAACCACATCAAAAGTGATTTCTACTCCCTCGGAACGACCAATCCAGTTGCGTTGCATGGTTTTGACCTGTTCAGGCCACTCTTCCAGTGTATCCAGATCGTTTAGTAACTCTTCGGCATAATCAGTGATCTTGATAAACCATTGCGGAATTTCTTTACGTTCAACTTTAGTGTCACAACGCCAACAACAGCCATCGACCACTTGTTCATTAGCCAGAACGGTCAGATCGTGAGGGCACCAGTTAACTGCGGAGGTTTTTTTATAAACCAGGCCCTTTTCATACAATTTGGTGAAGAACCACTGTTCCCAACGGTAATATTCTGGGGTACAGGTTGTGACTTCACGATCCCAATCGTAACCGAAGCCCAGTGTTTTCAATTGGCCTTTCATATATTCGATGTTGGCATAGGTCCACGGAGCAGGCGCGGTATTGTTTTTGACCGCAGCCCCTTCCGCAGGCAGACCAAACGCATCCCAACCGATAGGTTGCAAGACGTTTTTACCAAGCATACGTTGATAGCGGGAGATAACATCGCCGATAGTGTAGTTGCGTACATGGCCCATGTGTAGTCGACCAGAAGGGTAAGGTAGCATGGACAGGCAGTAATATTTTTCTTTGCTGTTATCTTCTGTCACTTTAAAAGTTTGCTTCTCTTGCCAGTGAAGCTGAACTTGCGGCTCTATATCTTCTGGACGGTATTGTTCTTGCATGGCACCGATAATCCTATGGTGAGTAAAAAGCTACGCTTGTAGCAATCATTTAGTTGGTAAAATATGAGATCGGCATAGCATATCTGATTTGATATATAAGAAACAGAGGTTCTGAGGGAAAATCCGATGGCGACGGGTGTCACCACCGGGGATGAAATAAGGCTAGTGAAGAATTTTAGCTAAAAATTCTTTGGCGCGATCTGATTTTGGATTCGCAAAGAAATCTTCTTTCTTGCTATCTTCGACAATCTTGCCTTCATCCATAAAGATAACCCGATTGGCTACCTTACGGGCGAAGCCCATTTCGTGAGTAACAACCATCATGGTCATCCCTTCGTTTGCCAGTTTAACCATGACATCAAGCACTTCATTGATCATTTCAGGGTCGAGTGCGGAAGTGGGTTCGTCAAATAGCATGGCAATCGGGTCCATACAAAGGGCACGGGCGATTGCTACACGTTGTTGTTGACCACCGGAAAGTTGAGACGGGAATTTATTCGCTTGACTGGCAAGCCCAACGCGTTCAAGTAATTTCAACCCTTTTTCTTCTGCCGCTTTTTTATCACGATTAAGCACTTTAATCTGCGCTAGAGTTAAATTCTCAATGATGGATAGATGGGGGAACAGCTCAAAATGCTGGAACACCATGCCGACTTTTGAACGTAGTTGCGCCAGATTGGTGTTTTTGTCATTAACTTTAATGTCACTAACCAGAATTTCACCCTGTTGGATGGATTCCAGACCATTGACGGTTTTTATCAGGGTGGATTTGCCTGAGCCTGATGGGCCGCAGACCACAACGACTTCACCTTTTTTAACTTCAGTTGAGCAGTCGGAGAGAACCTGAAATTGGCCATACCACTTGGATACATTTTTCAGGGAGATCATCAAACAGTCCTTTTCTTCAAATAGTTAACCAGCATAGATGCGGCAATACTAATAATAAAATAAACCAAACCAGCAAATAGGATCATTTCGACCTGAGTGCCATCACGCTCACCGATATTTGCCGCAGTACGGAAAAAGTCCGCCAGACTGAGCACATACACCAATGAGGTGTCTTGAAACAGTACGATCCCCTGTGTCAGTAACAGCGGAGTCATCGCACGGAATGCCTGAGGCAGAATAACCAGTCTCATACTTTGCATTGGCGTCATACCCAATGCCAGTGCTGCCGAAGATTGCCCACGGGAGATACTCTGAATTCCCGCCCGGATAATTTCTGAATAGTAAGCTGCTTCGAAAAAGGCGAATGCAACCATAGCTGAAATTAAACGAATATCTGTTTTCGGAGAAATCCCCAGAACATTCTGCACCAGACTAGGCACAATCAGGTAGAACCATAACAGTACCATAACCAGTGGCACAGAACGGAATAGATTGACATATAAAGTGGCAAACCAGCTCAGTACTTTTACCGAAGAGAGCCGCATAACGGCCAGCGCGGTTCCCCAGAGAATACCGACAACAACAGCAATAATAGTGATTTTTGCTGTAATGACTAAGCCTTGTAGCAGAAATGGGATACTGGGGACAACCGAACTCCAGTCAAACTCGTACATTTATTGACCTCCAATGTTGCCCGGTAAACGTACTTTTTTCTCAAGCAAGTGCATGGCAAGCATAATCACCAGATTGACTGCGATATAGGCCAGTGTAATGGCCGTAAATGTTTCATAAGCATGTGCTGAGTAATCAAGTAGCTTACCTGCCTGTGCTGCCATATCTACCAAGCCAATAGTGGAGGCAATGGCGGAGTTTTTTACCAAATTCATCATTTCTGACGTCATGGGTGGAATGATCACTCGATAGGCATTGGGTAATAGGACATAGCGATAGGTTTGTGGCAAGGTTAGCCCCATTGCCAGCCCTGCCGATTTTTGACCGCGCGGTAGTGATTGTATAGCGGCACGAACCTGTTCGCACACGCGTGCAGCGGTGAAAAGACCTAAACAGACCGTGGATGAGAGAAAAAATTGGATATTAGGGTCCAGTTCAGTTTTAAACCACTGACTGGTTTTTTCTGGCAGTAATTCAGGTACAACCAGATACCAGATAAAAAATTGAACTATCAGCGGTATGTTACGAAAGAGCTCAACATAACAGGTACCTATCCCAGATAATATTTTATTGGGAACAGTGCGTAAAATGCCGAACAGCGAGCCGACAATAAAAGCGATAATCCAGGCGCAGATAGATAAGGCAATCGTCACCTGAAATCCAGCTATTAACCAGCCTAGATAAGTCGTATTGCCGAAGGGGGCAGCTTGCAAAAAGATGCCCCAGTTCCAATCGATTGACATAATAATACTCCCTGTGAGGGTGTAGCTTGATCCCCTGAAAACGATTGATTGGCTGAGAAAAAAAAGCGAGGTAGGGAACGACCACCTCGCACCCTGTGATGCCAATCAAATAGTCATTTTTTTAATTATATTTTTAGTCAAGCGCCTTATCATTTGGCGATTTAAATAGTGCTTTCATTTCATCAGACAAAGAGAAGTTCAGGTTCAGATTCTTAGGCGGAATCGGGTGTTTGAACCAGCGCTCAAATGATTTCTCCGCCTCTCCAGAGGTTTGCGCCTGAACGATGGTTTCATCGATCAGCTTCTTGAATTGGAGATCGTCTTTGCGTGAGATACAACCATAGGCTTCTCTAGACTGAGGCGTGCCAACAATTTCCCACTGATCAGGTTTTTTCGCTTTGGCGCGTTCACCTGCTAGCAGAGCATCGTCCACCATAAAGGCGATGGCACGGCCAGATTCCAGAGTACGGAATGAGTCACCATGATCTTTTGCACTGATGATGCGCATTTTCATGTTTTTTTCATCGTTGAGTTTATTCAGCAATATTTCAGAAGTGGTACCTGCTGAGACAACGACATTTTTACCTGCTAAATCAGGGAAATCTTTTATACCGGAACCTTTTTTAGTCAGCAAACGTGTATTAACAATAAAGATAGAGTTTGAGAAAGTGACTTGTTTTTGGCGTTCAAGGTTGTTGGTAGTGGAACCGCATTCGAAATCATAAGTCCCATTTTGCAACAGTGGGATACGATTTTGAGAAGTCACGGGTATCAATTTTACTTGCAGATTTGGCATGTCCAGTTTCTTCTTCACTGCTTCAACAATCAGATTAGAGTAATCCTGAGAGTAGCCGACGACTTTTTGATGATTATCGTAGTAAGCAAAAGGTACGGAAGATTCACGGTGCCCCACAATGATCACGCCATCATCTTTAATCTTTTTCAGTGTTCCCGTTAATTCTTCGGCCTGAACAGCCCCCGCCATGCCAAGTAACATCATGGTTAATACTAGGTTACGCATACGCATATACAACTCCTTTAATGTGGCTATCGTTTGCGATGTTGTGTTTGCAAAAGTCTCTCTGTGATTTGTTTTTAATCGAGGATCATTTGCTGTTATATGTATATATAGTGTTAAAAAATAGTACAAAAGGGTTAGGTAATGAAAATGAATTGTTTCTATTTCGGGAGCTGTCTCGCACTATAAATGAACAATGTTGCTTATCTTGCACAATAAAGGTGCGTGATTATCATTTTTTTAGTGCGTCTTCCCGTTTTTGGTTAGTGAAACCGCTATTTTCCTTTTCATTCATAGAGATAACAGCAATTAGCGTGCCAAAATAGTAAAGAGGGTAAAAAATTAATACTAATAAGTTGTTTAAGTAAATTATTTGTATAACGTAGAGTAATATCAGTTATTGGGAGTTGGCACGGTTGATTATTAACCATGCCAAATTATTTTAGGATGGGTCAACGGTAGTTTTGCTTGCATAACTTGTTACTCCTTTGTTTTTCTATCAATTGGATGGAAAATGGATTAAAAGTTAATCTGTTTTTGCGTGGGGCAAGGGAGCCGTTTCGCTCCCTTTTGACCATATGGATATCTGGTTCAAGATTTACGGCGGTTATATGTTAAGGCAAACAGGGCGAATAATACGGTAATTATCCATACCGGCCAGTTACCCCAGCGAGCATAGGGTGTTATTCCGGTTGCGGGGGTCACTTTAGCTGCCAAAACATTACGGGTAAATTGAGGGAGTGCTGCTTGCACTTCTCCGTCCGGGCTGATAACGGCCGTAATACCGTTATTGGTACTACGTAATAATGGGCGTCCTAATTCGAGGGAGCGCATGCGTGCCATTTGGAAATGTTGCCAGGGGCCAATTGAACCACCAAACCAAGCATCATTGGAAACAGTGAGTAAGAATTCAGTATCCGGTTTGAAATTCGCACGAACTTGTTCACCCAGTATAATTTCATAACAAATAGCGGCGGTCAGGTTATATCCTGCAACAGAAAGCTGTGGTTGAATGTAGTTGCCGCGACTGAATGAAGACATGGGTAAGTTGAAGAATGGCGCCAGAGGGCGGAGTAGAGATTCCAACGGAACAAATTCACCAAATGGTACCAGATGATATTTATCGTAGCGAATAGCTGCCGGATATTGATAAGGTTTTTTATCGCCAAGGACAATCACACTGTTATAGATCTTATCACTGTCGCCAACGGCTCTTTCATCGACAATACCGGTAATAAGGCTGGTATGTTGATTACGTAACAGTTCATCCAATTTTGTTAGAAAGTTGCGTTGATAATTTTCCAATGAAGGAATGGCGGACTCAGGCCAGATGATTATCGGTATTTTGCCGATGTATGGCAGGCTGTTGCCCATGTAGATGTCCATAGTTTTGCTAAGCATGTTAGGGTCCCATTTCAGGGATTGTGGAATATTTCCCTGAACTAGCGCGACATCAACTGTTTTTTCAGGCAGTAGGTTGTACCACTGATAATGGCGTATTGACCACGGTAATAGCAGAATGGCGACAGCAATAATACCCGCGACTATTTTCCGATGTATGACAGCCAGAACGAATAACCCGCTAAGAGCCATTAACAGGAAAGTGATGGCCTCAACACCCAAAATTGGCGCAATGGCTTTCATTGGACCGTCTAATTGGCTATAGCCGAATTGTAGCCAGGGAAAACCGGTCAGAATCCAGCCTCGCAGGAATTCGGTGAGTTGCCATAATGCAGGTGCTGCTACAGCCAGCCTCACCCCGTTCGTTTTTGCGAAGAAACGATTGAGTAAGCCAGCGAATAAAGCAGGATAGAGCGAGAGGTAGGCGGCAAGCAATATGACCAGCAGAATATTGACCGCAGTTGGCATGCCGCCGAAATTGGCAATGCTGACATACACCCAGTTTGTACCACTGCCAAACAGACCGAATCCCCAACAAAAAGCAATAAATGCCGCTTGTCGGGGTGTTCTGTTCAAAGTCAGAAGTTGTAGTCCAAACAGGGAGATAATAGCGGCAGGCCAGAAGTCAAAAGGCGAAAAAGCCAGTGTTCCACTGGCTCCAAAAAATAGCGCCAGTAGGGCGCGCAGCCGCTGGCAATTTAATAATGAAGCTTTGTTCATTCAGATTTTATTCTTCTTCGAGGTTAGGTATTGGCGCATCATCCGGTATCGTAACATAAACCTGAATAATTCTTCGGCTATCGGCCATAGCCACTTTAAAGAGATAACCATTGATATCAACGGATTCCCCTCTGGCGGGCAAATGACCAAATGCCTGCATAACCAGACCGCCAATAGTATCCACTTCTTCATCGCTGAATTGGGTGCTAAAGGCTTCATTAAAGTCTTCAATCTGAGTTAGCGCTCGTACCGTATAGGTATGACGGCTCAAGGTACGAATATCGACATCTTCTTCTTCATCATATTCGTCTTCAATTTCACCGACGATCAGTTCAAGAATATCTTCGATAGTGACTAGGCCCGATACCCCACCAAACTCATCAATGACAATTGCCATGTGATAACGTTGAGAACGGAATTCTTTCAGCATGCGGTCAACCCGTTTACTTTCAGGTACAACGACAGCCTGACGCAGAACTTTATCTATGCTGAATGGTGGAGCATCGGTACGCATAAATGGCAATAGGTCTTTTGCCATTAACATCCCTTCAATATGATCTTTGTCTTCACTGATCACAGGGAAACGAGAGTGAGCCGAATCGATAATGACATCCAGACATTCGTCCAGAGTTTGATTACGTTTTAAGGTAACGATTTGGGAACGGGGGATCATGATATCCCGGACACGCTGATCGGAAATATCCATTACCCCTTCGAGCATATCGCGGGTATCAGGATCAATCAGATCGTTTTGTTCAGAGTCACGGATCAATTCCACCAGCTCGTCACGGCTTTTTGGCTCACCGTGAAAAAGCTGGTTAAGAAGAAGAGTGAAAAACCCTTTCTTAGGGCTAGGGTTGTCGTTACTTGAAGGATGGTCGTCGCTCATGGCGTTTTAATGAAAATTTCCCACTAAATAAGTTATTGTTGGTATTTTTTAGCATAAAAATGGTACGAATGGTTACTCTTTTTCTGCAAGGTAGGGGTCAGCATAACCTAACTCTTGCATAATTTCTGTTTCCAAAGATTCCATTTCTTCCGCTTCATCATCTTCGATATGGTCATAACCCAGCAAATGTAGACAGCCGTGTATAACCATATGCGCCCAATGTTCTTCTACGGTTTTTTGTTGCTCCTCCGCTTCTTTTTCAACAACCTGACGACAGATAATGAGATCGCCAAGCAGGGGTAAATTAACCTCTGGTGGTGCTTCAAATGGGAAAGATAACACATTTGTTGGTTTATCTTTACCACGGTAGGTCAGATTTAGATCGTGGCTTTCTGCCTCATCAACAATGCGGATAGTGACTTCACTTTCAGATTGAAATTGAGGTAAAACCCCATCCAGCCAGCGCTGGAACAGGGTTTCTTCAGGAAGATCTTGTGAATGTTCACAAGCAATTTGTAAATCAAGTATTACTGAACTCATTGTGCTTCCTGCTTGCGTTGTTCACTGAGTGCCTGTTTGCGTTTTTGCTCAGTTGCTTCCCACTCTTCATAGGCAATGACAACTTTGGCAACAACCGGGTGACGGACAACGTCATCACTGTGGAAAAAGTTGAAACTCAGCTCGCCGACGCCTGATAGAACTTCAATGGCATGGCGTAGGCCGGATTTCTGCCCACGAGGCAGGTCGATCTGTGTAACGTCACCGGTAACAACCGCTTTGGAGTTGAAGCCGATACGGGTCAGGAACATTTTCATCTGTTCGATGGTCGTGTTCTGGCTCTCATCCAGAATAATAAAAGCGTCGTTTAAGGTTCGTCCGCGCATATAAGCTAATGGGGCAACTTCAATCACGTTACGCTCGATCAGCTTCTCAACTTTTTCAAAACCTAGCATTTCAAACAAGGCATCGTAGAGTGGGCGCAGGTACGGATCAACTTTTTGGCTCAGGTCGCCAGGTAGAAAACCCAATTTTTCGCCCGCTTCTACCGCTGGACGGGTTAGCAGGATACGGCGGATTTCCTGCCGTTCCAGTGCATCAACCGCAGCAGCAACGGCTAGGTAAGTTTTTCCCGTGCCGGCAGGGCCAATCCCAAACGTAATATCATGGCTAAGAATATTAGCAATATATTGTGCCTGATTGGGTGTGCGTGGTTTCACCATACCTCGTTTGGTGCGAATGTTAACGGCTTTACCGTATTCGGGTATGCTCTCGGCGGTTTGCTCCAGAACCCGGCTTTCGGTAATTGCCAGATGAATCTGTTCTGGTTTGATATCAGGGATCACTCCACGGATAGGAGAGGTTTCCGCATATAAATGCCGCAGGATATTAGTGGCTGCGCTAACGCACAGCGGTTTGCCCATCAGTTTAAAACGGTTATCACGACGGCTAATTTCAATACCTAACCGGCGTTCAAGCTGCTTCAAATTGTCATCAAACGGACCACACAGGCTCATTAGGCGCTGATTATCGGCTGGTTCGAGGAAAATTTCCTGAGTTGCTATTTGTGAATGAATTTGTTGAATCACTGATTCTCTCTATATTTAGGGCTGATAAGTGCCGACTCCGATTTCATCTTCTTTACGGGTACGGGCTATAACGGACTCAGGTGATTCGTGTGTACGAAGATCCATTTGATCTTCGGTACGGATAACTTTACCGCGTAGTGAGTTGGCGTAGACATCAACAATTTCAACATCAACGAATTTGCCAATCATATCAGGCTGGCCTTCAAAGTTGACAACCCGATTGTTTTCGGTACGGCCAGAAAGTTCCATCACATTCTTACGGGAAGTTCCTTCAACCAGAATACGTTGTACACTGCCCAACATAGCACGGCTATAGCTCATTGCTTGTTGGTTGATACGTTGTTGTAACAGGTAAAGACGCTGTTTCTTCTCTTCTTCGCTGACATCATCAGGTAGATCGGCTGCTGGTGTTCCCGGACGAGCAGAATAGATGAAGCTGTAGCTCATATCGAAATTGACATCAGCGATCAGTTTCATGGTTTTCTCGAAGTCATCTTGGGTTTCACCTGGGAATCCGATAATGAAGTCAGAGCTTATCAAGATTTCGGGACGTGCTTTACGCAGCTTGCGGATGATGCTTTTATATTCAAGAGCTGTATGTGCACGTTTCATCAAGGTTAGAATACGGTCCGAGCCACTTTGCACCGGTAGGTGTAGGAAGCTAACCAATTCCGGCGTATCTTCGTAAACAGCAATAATATCGTCTGTAAACTCAATTGGGTGGCTAGTCGTAAAGCGAATACGGTCAATACCATCTATAGCGGCGACTAAACGAATTAACTCAGCGAAAGAGCAGATATCGCCATCGTAAGTGGCGCCCCGATAAGCGTTCACGTTCTGACCGAGAAGATTAACTTCACGTACACCTTGCGCGGCAAGTTGCGCGATTTCAAATAGAACATCATCACATGGGCGGCTAACTTCTTCTCCGCGGGTATAAGGTACGACACAGAAAGTACAGTATTTGTTGCAGCCTTCCATAATGGAAACGAATGCAGATGGACCTTCAGCACGCGGCTCGGGTAGACGGTCAAATTTCTCGATTTCCGGGAAGCTGATATCAACAACCGGGCTGCGGGTGCCTTTCACCTGGTTGATCATCTCAGGTAAGCGGTGCAATGTTTGCGGCCCGAAAATAATATCTACACATTGAGCACGCTGGCGGATGAAATCCCCTTCCTGAGAGGCTACACAGCCACCGACTCCAATGATGATATCTGGATTAGTATCTTTTAGGTTTTTCCAGCGGCCTAATTGATGGAAAACCTTTTCCTGTGCTTTTTCGCGGATTGAACAGGTATTTAATAGTAAAATGTCTGCTTCTTCGGCGACATCGGTTAACTGATAACCGTGAGTACTTTCCAGCAGGTCGGCCATTTTAGATGAATCATATTCATTCATCTGACAGCCCCAAGTTTTAATATACAGTTTTTTTATCGTCGACATTTTCTTGTGCATCCGAGCTTTCTACCGCGCTGAAAGGTGTTATTACACGGCAAAAGCAATTGTGTATTAGGCATAAAGTTGTCGGATATTGTAGTCATTTGCAGGAGCAGTGACCAGACTGTTAAACAGGATATTCTCTACCGGAGAATTAAAAATTCGGTACACTGTACTAATCAATGGGTTAATAGCATGACTGAGATGAATAATTCACAACAGATTTTTGATGTAGTGGTGGTTGGCGCAGGCATGATCGGCGCTGCAACAGCATTGGGGCTGGCACAGGAAGGTTGGACGGTTGCTTTATTGGATCATCAACCACCACAATCTTATGATGCACAGAGTCAGCCTGATGTACGTGTGTCAGCGATCAGTTGTGCTTCTGTAGATTTGTTCAAACAGCTTGGCGCATGGGATGCGGTATTACAGATGCGCAGTGCGCCGTATCGAACATTAGAGACTTGGGAACAGAATGGTTCTAATTTGGTGTTTGATGCACAAAGTCTAGGACTGCCTGAATTGGGCTATATGGTTGAAAACCGTATTTTGCAATTGGCTCTGTGGCGGCAGTTTGAAAAATATCCCAATTTGACTTTGCTATGCCCGGCAGCATTGCAATCAATGCAGTGGCAGAAAATGGGTTGGTTAGTGACTCTGGCTGACGGAACGGAAATAACAACCCGCTTGATTGTCGGGGCTGATGGCGCTCGTTCTCAGGTTCGGCAAATGGCGGGAATTGGCAGCCGTGGTTGGCAATACAGACAGTCTTGTATGTTGATAACGGTAAAAACAGAACAGCCACAGCAGGATATTACCTGGCAGCAGTTTTTTCCTTCTGGCCCAAGAGCGTTTCTTCCACTGTTTGATCAATGGGCTTCGCTGGTGTGGTACGACAAACCGGCACGCATACGACAATTACAGGCAATGTCAATGGTTCAACTTGAGCAGGAGATTTTCCAGGCATTTCCTGTACGATTAGGTAAAATGACTCCCGTTGCTGCCGGTTCATTTCCTTTGGCTCGTCATCATGCTAACAGTTATGTTCGTGAAGGATTAGTGTTGTTGGGTGATGCGGCTCATACCATTAATCCACTGGCTGGACAGGGAGTAAATCTTGGTTATCGGGATGTGAATACTTTGCTTAATATTTTGGTAAGGGCGAAGGAATTAACAGAGCAGTGGGATTCATTGGAAGTGTTGATGCGTTATCAACGTCGCAGAATGCCGGATAATCTGATGATGCAAGCTGGAATGGATCTATTTTACACCGTGTTCAGTAATGAGTTGCCTGGGTTGAAAGTCGCTCGTAATCTGGCGCTGATGGCAGCTCAACGGGCTGGCGTAATGAAAAAAGCGGCGCTTAAGTATGCACTGGGATTGTAACGTATAAATTGGTATTGAAGCTCACAAGCACGTCGTAAATCTATTTATGGCGTGGATAATTTGCTTTTTTTAATATGCAGTTAATTGACAGGAGAGAAAAGTAACACATTGATAAATATGGCTGGGGTACCAGGATTCGAACCTGGGAATGCTGGAATCAGAATCCAGTGCCTTACCGCTTGGCGATACCCCAATGAATGGTGGCTACGACGGGAATCGAACCTGTGACCCCAGCATTATGAGTGCTGTGCTCTAACCAGCTGAGCTACGTAGCCTTATTTTGATGCGAGAAATTCACGACAAAACATTAAGTGGACAACATTCAGTTAATGGCTGGGGTACCAGGATTCGAACCTGGGGATGCCAGGATCAAAACCTGGTGCCTTACCGCTTGGCGATACCCCAACTGAAAGTAGTCACTGTACAACATGTTGTCAGAATTGTGTTATCAGGATTATGGCTGGGGTACCAGGATTCGAACCTGGGAATGCCAGGATCAAAACCTGGTGCCTTACCGCTTGGCGATACCCCATCTGAATAACGACAACTCGATGAATAAATGGTGCGGGAGGCGAGACTTGAACTCGCACACCTTGCGGCGCCAGAACCTAAATCTGGTGCGTCTACCAATTTCGCCACTCCCGCAAAGATGGTGGCTACGACGGGAATCGAACCTGTGACCCCAGCATTATGAGTGCTGTGCTCTAACCAGCTGAGCTACGTAGCCATCTTTTTTGCATTACCTTCATCGGCGTTGCGGGGCGCATTATGCGTATATCAGCTAAATGCGTCAACTGCTTTTTTCTCGAAATCTGCTTAAAGTCGCTTGTTTGTTTGGCATATAAGCATTTTGCTGACAAAACCAACAAAAAATGACATTACCCTTCGAGTAAGTGTTGTAACAGGACACCATTAAGCATAGCACGTTTAGTCAGAGCGAAAGCGCCAATAGCAGAACAGTGAACTAATTCAGAAACAACGATCGGCAGATCTTGACGAAATTCTTTCAAGACCTGAGAGTTGATACAACTTTGAATAGCGGGTAAAAGCACTTTCTGAGCTTCAGTAATTTCTCCCGCCAGAACAACCTTCTGTGGATTAAATAAATTAATCGCGATAGCGATGGCTTTACCGAGGTAATGGCCGACACTTTTTATTACTTCAGATGCGAGAGGATCATTTTGATTAGCGGCTTGGCAGATGGCTCTGATGTTGCAGTTATTCAATGTTAGCTGGCTTGGAAAACCTTGCTTTAATTGATGCTGAACTCGCGCTTCTATTGCTGAGTTAGCGGCGATAGTTTCCAGGCAGCCAAAATTGCCGCAGTGACAACGTTCACCGAGTGGATCAATTTGAATATGACCAATTTCACCTAAATTTCCTCTATTATTGAGAAGTATCTGGTTATTGATAATCACCCCGGCGCCAGTACCTCGATGGATACGTACTAATATTGAGTCTTCGCAATCACGGGTGGCGCCGAAATAGTGTTCAGCCAATGCCAAACTGCGAATATCATGACCAACAAAACAGGTAATGTTGAAATGCTTTTTCAAATTATCGACCAGAGTCCAGTGAGTCACTTTAATATGGGGCATATAACGAACGATGCCAGTATCTGGGTCAACTAATCCGGGCAGAATAACTGAGATGGCGATGAGTTCGCGTATCCTTGGTTGATTTTGTTGAATAAAGTTTTCTATTGCGTTGATGAGCTGGTTTTCAACTTTTTGCTGAGTGGCTTCAGGCAGTGGATAATGTTCTTCAACCAAGGCTTTGCCACTCATATCATAAAGAGCCAGAGTAGCATCATGGCGGCCAAGGCGAACACCGATAGTATGGAAGTGACGATTTTCTGTAACGATAGAAATGGCGCGGCGGCCTCCGGTAGAAGCTTGTTGATCGACTTCTTTAATCAAGCCCCGTTCAAGTAACTGACGAGTAATTTTAGTCACACTGGCTGGCGCAAGTTGACTTTGCTCAGCAATTTGAATGCGAGAGATTGGCCCTTGTTGATCAATCAACCGATATACCACGGCTCCGTTAAGTTGCTTGACAAGGTCAATATTACCAATTTGTTTTTGTGTGTTGTTATAATTCATCAGCTATTTCGTCCGTCAAAGTTCAGTTTCTTTTCCGTTAACGATGGTCTTGCGGATTTTAAAATCGTGACTGAAAACACTAAGGTTAGCGATTTTCCCGGTTTCGACGGCGCCAAGATATTTATCAACGCCAATTGCGCGGGCAGGGTAGAGAGTTGCCATTCTCAGTGCTTCATCTAGTGCAATACCAACATGTTCAACGCTATTTTTAACGGCATCCATCATAGTGAGAGAGGAGCCGCTTAGAACGCCGTTTTGATCAACACATAATCCGTTGCGATAGTATATGGTCTTACCTGCGAAGGTGAAATGCTCCATTTTACAGGTGGTAGGATCAAGCCCGGCAGGAGCCGTCGCATCCGTTACCAAAATTAATTTGTCATTTTTCAAACGTTTAGTATTACGAATATTGGGCCATGAAACGTGCAAACCATCAGCGATGATTCCAGCATAGATTTCAGGTGTATCAAAGATAGCGCCAATCAAACCAGGTTGACGCCCGGAAATAGCTGGCATGGCATTGTAAAGATGGGTTGAGATAGTAATCCCGTTTTGGAATCCCTGTCGGGCTTCTTCATAACTGGCATTTGAATGACCGGCAGAAACAACAATACCGGCTTCTACCAACTGCTGAATATATTTTTGTTCAACCATTTCCGGTGCGAGAGTCAACTTAGTGATGACATCAGCGTTATCGCACAGGAAATTTATCATTTTAGATGTGGGCTTACGAATAAGCTCTGGATTATGAGTGCCTTGCTTTACTGGATTGAGATAAGGTCCTTCCAGATGCAGGCCTAAAGCCTGATGCTGATTATGCTTAAGATAAGCGCGCATGACTTCAACAGAGGCCATCATTAATTCGTCTGTGCTGGTAATCAGAGTGGGTAAGTAGCTGGTGCAGCCAGAACGTTCATTAGTTCTTTGCATGATATCCAGCGTTTTTTCCGAAATGTTTTCCAACTGATCGCTGAACTGAACACTACCACAGCCATTCACTTGCAGATCAATAAAACCGGGGGAAAGAATTGCACCATTCAGATCACGTTTTTCAATATGTTCAGGTAACTCTTGGGTTGGGCAAATGTGTTTAATTAAGCCGTCTGCAATGATAACGGCATGCTCATCTAGTCTGTTGTGACCGGTATAGATAATGCAGTTGGTTAAAGCATACATCCTAGCCTCCTATGGAATCGGGAGATGATGATTGAAGGTAATGACGGTAATCAGCCTGCGAGAGGCATCAGGCTGCATAGATTCTTATTTTTTACTGGCGAATTCGCCGATAATATCTGCTTCCAGTTGGTAGAAGTATTTGACTGTTTTTACCTTCAATTCCATTGTTGCCGGTTCGTCACAGACAATGATGGATTTAGGATGCATTTGCAGGCAGCTTATGGTCCACATATGGTTAACATTGCCTTCAATTGCCGCTTGAATGGCTTGGGCCTTATTGAGACCTGTTGCAAGGATCATAATTTCTTCTGCATCCATCAATGTGCCTACACCTACGGTCAGAGCATATTTAGGCACCTGATTAATGTCATTATCGAAGAAACGGGAATTTGCCGTACGGGTTTCTACGGTAAGTGTTTTAATGCGTGTACGGGAAGTCAAAGATGACGCGGGTTCATTGAAAGCAATATGACCGTCGTTACCGACTCCTCCCATAAATAGATGAATTTGGCCGTAAGATTTAATTTTGTCTTCATAACGTTGACATTCCGCTTCGACATCAGAGGCATTACCATTGAGTAGATTGATATTTTCTTTTGGAATATCAATATGGTCAAAGAAATTATGGTACATAAACTTGTGGTAGCTTTGGGGATGATTTTCGGCGATACCGACATATTCATCCATATTGAATGTCACGACATGTTTAAAACTGACTTTCCCTGCTTTATGTAGAGCAATTAATTCTTTATAAGTTGCCAGTGGTGTACTGCCGGTTGGCAACCCCAAAAGAAAAGGATGCTCGGCGGTGGGATTAAATGCATTGATTTTGCTAACGATATAGTGTGCGGACCATTTACCAACGTCACTTGCATTCGTTAGGGGGATCAGCCTCATAAGTGCCTCTTAAAACAAGAAATTATAGCGGTTGGATAAATTAGCTGATTAACTAATCTTCTTATCGTGTGAATACTAAATCATTTTTATGATTAGGAATACGATGTAACTCAAAGATATTTTTTATCTTAAAATAAGACGTAAAAAATAGCCAGAAAATTAACAGAAAAAGTATGATTTTTGCTATTTTTGTCACCAATAAAGCCTGTCTTATTTTCTTGAGAAAAATAAAAGGGAACAAGAGATGGGTTCCCTTTTAAGTTCGAGATGTTTTTAACTACGATCTTTTATTTGGCGACCTTTTGTTTGATTTATCTGGAGGTAGCTGAGTACGTATCTGCCCGGCAATGCTTTCTGCCTGGGGGCCCAATACAACTTGAACACTCTGTTTACCTATTTTCAGCACGCCTTTTGCGCCTAATTGTTTTAACTGCTGTTCATCCAATTGCGTGTTGTCTTCAACGGTTAAGCGAAGACGGGTAATACAGGCATCTACCGTATGAATATTTTGTGCGCCGCCAAGAGCGGTAATGTAATGTTGGATTGTTTCGTTATCTTGGGCGGCGGAAACTGCTTGAGTTGTCTCTTCAATTTCGCGGCCTGGTGTACGGAAGTTGAAAATACGAATCATGAGGGTGAAGAAAACAAAGTACAGCACAAAGAACAAGGCGATTAACGGGATTAATAACCACGGCTTAGTTGCCAGACCCCAGTTCAATACAAGGTCAATTAATCCGGCAGAGAATCCAAAGCCATGCAGAATACCCAATAAATTAACGATGACCATGCTAACGCCAGCCAATATTGCATGTAGAACATATAAAGCTGGAGCCATGAATAAGAATGAGAATTCTATTGGTTCAGTTATACCGGTTAAGAATGCTGTCAAAGCAACGGATAATAGCATCCCGCCAATTTGAGGACGACGTTCCTTTGGTGCTGCGAAATACATTGCCAGTGCAGCGCCGGGTAAACCGCCCATAAAGATGGGATAAGCCCAGGCCATGTAAACTCCGGCATGGGGATCGCCGGCAAAGAAACGGTTTAAGTCGCCGCGGCTCATATCGGTGGCTATTTGAGTAATAGTAGAGCCATCAATACCGGGAACCGCTGCGCCGATGGTCAGAGAACGGACAACATCCGGGGCCAGACAGATATTATGTACGGAACTGGCTAAGTCATAAGTAATTTTCAGACAGTCACCCAGACTAAACCAGAAAACAGAATGCAGGATATAGTGCAAACCAAATGGAATAAGAGAGCGGTTAAGCACACCATAAGTAAACCATCCGACCGTACCGCTCTTTGATACTAAAAGGCTGAAAGAATCAATACCGTGCTGGACATATGGCCATACATAACCACATATCCATGCAATGAATAGACAAATAATGCCTGTCATGATGGGGACTAATCGCTTGCCAGCGAAGAAAGCAAGAAACTCTGGCAAACGTGTCTCTGAGAAGCGGTTATAACAGTGACCGGCAACAATACCTGCAATGATACCGGCGAAAAAAGACATATTGATAGTTGAGTCTATGACTGAGGTGGCTTTAGTGAGTACTAAAAAGCCAACGACACCTGCTAATGCGGCAGCGCCAGCATTATCTTTTGCTAAGCCTACTGCGATACCTAGTGCAAATAGCAGGGGGAGGTTTTCAAAAATACCACCGCCAGCGCTGGCGATGAAAGGAATATTAAATACATCGGGTTGGCCGAAACGTAGCAAAAGCGCAGCTACGGGAAGCGTGGCAATGGGAAGCATTAATGCTTTTCCCAATCGCTGCAAGTAATTGAATATACCCATAATGCTTACCTTAGTTGTAGGATGTTTTATTGAAAAAATAGCTCGCTATGAACAACAGCAATACAACTTATTTTTAGTTGAAAAATAATAAAAAGCTACACATAAATGAGTAATTGTGATCACTGTAGCGATATTGTTTAAAATTGCATAAATTAAGTCATCTGTAATAAACGGATTCAAATTTTCAATTGAATTAACATAATGATTTATTTGATTTTATGGCTTTTAGCTATCGAAATAGATTGAGTGACATAAAACTTGATTATGAAAAGTATATAATTGGATCAGAAAATCACAGGAAAGTGTTGATAAGGTTTTGTGAATGGGCACTTGCATGTACCCATTGATTTAGTGAATAGTTTAAGTGTTATGATAGACACTCACAGACGAAGTTTTGGTTTGACATATAACTTATTGAGATTTCTTCCCATGCTTTTTCCATACTATCTTCGAAGCATCCCATTGAAATTAAAGAGTTTATGTGTTGTAACTGCTGGCTAGTGGTAAATAGATTTTTTTCGTATATTGATATTATCTTCTCAGTAAGAGAATCTATGTTATATATAAATTTATACTCTGAAGAAAAATAAGAAGCTGCTTCAATTAAATTTAAATTGGGTAAAATTGTGCATACACCATTTAATGCAGCCTCTAATGGTGTAATGCCAAGGGTTTCATAGCGTGATGTACAGACAAAAATAGATTTATTTTTTATTTTATTGAAAACGCTGAGTAACTCCATTTGGGATAACTTATGCGATATAAAAAACTGTGACCGATATCTGGAGGGGACCATAGATATCAATTTATTCCTTCTGGTATTATTGTTCTCTTCATCACCTGCAATGAAGATTTTAACGGGAATACTTTTATCCAGTAAAACAATGGCTGAATTGATTAATAGTTCTATGTTTTTAAAATAATCTAATCTGGCTACCGCAGTAAATAACAATAATTCGTTTTTATTGGTTTTGATAAAATCATTAATATGTTTATTTTCTATATTCAATTCAGTATTTTCTTCAAGGAAAATAGGTGGGCTAATGTTTTTGATATTGTCTGTTTTTATGCCTTTTTTGAGTAAAAAATTACCTTGTAATTTCGAATGTTGGAAAACAAAATATTTTTTATCAATTAATATTTCAATCCCTTTCATTTGTTGAGTATTAAGGTGTTGAGCTTTATTTTTATTTTCAAAAGCATCATATGTCTTTTCCAAAGAATAGTGTTGCTGAAAGTCTTCTACGAAAGGGCCATGATGTGTTATACAACAAGGTATATGGGGAGGGTGATAGGATAATAATGTATCTGTTTGATAATAAACTATTGCAGGAACTATCTGAGTATTTTTTATCGATAATATTGAAATACATTTTTCTAGCATATTTCTTATGTCTGGAATTTTCATAGAGAAATTAAAAAATATATTTATACATTTTATACCTCTAATTATACCTTCGGTTATTTTAGGTGAAATTAATGATTCATCTCTTTTGTAGAGTATAAAGCCAGAAAGTAAGTTTCTTTTTATAAAATAATCAGCGACTTTTAGTGCGAATGATGTTGCTCCAACTTTAAAACCAGAACGATAATCATTTGATATGTAGTTGCCATTAATGACTATTACTGCTGGCGCTATTTTCTTGTTTGATATTATATTTATCATTTTTATTTCCCTTGGGATATTTTCTTAAGTAGGTGAAATTATTGAGTGTTATTTTTATGTGTTAATTTTTTGGTTTAATATTTAGAATGATTAGAATTGATTAAGTGTATCATATTATACCTGGATAGTTTTATTACAGATAAGATACTTGATAATATTATTACCATAATAATAAATTGCAAAGTATTTTATTGTTTATTTACGATGGTTTGAACATTAAAATGCGTGTATGTAACGTAACCCTTTATTATTCTTTAGTTTATTTTATTGTTCTGATTATATACCCTATGGATTTCAAGATGCATCGCGACGGCAAAGGAGCGAATCCCCGGGAGCATAGAGAACTATGTGACCGGGGTGAGCGAGTGCAGCCAACAAAGAGGCAACTTGAAAGATGACGGGTATAAATTTATTTTTAAATAGATACTCATTAGAACATCATTAATAGTGTTTCAATCATAAATTTGATATGTATAATTATTTTTTATATTTACAGAGTAAAAGTATCAATTAATAGGTAATTTAGAAATTTAAAATATAGATTTAATTTTCATTTTATCAAATGGTTACTTATAATAGATTATAGTATCGATTATTTATTCTTTAAAATTGGATGGTGGTTATTCAGTAATATTTGTTATGGTTGAATGAAATATTGATTGAAAACGGTTTCACTGGTTATTTCATATCGTAAATTACTCAACTCTTTTTCGTTTTCACGGATAATTATCATAAAGCGTGCTGTATTGTTGATATGTGCTACTATTGAGTGTTTTTTCAACATAAAGAAAGTTATATTCGTAACTGTTTGTTATATATAAGATTATAGGAACATGGATAAATGAGTTTAGATTGCTAACTATCATGCTTATTTTTCAGTAAAAAATTATAAAAACAGTTCCTTTTCTACAGAGAGTCGTTTTTTCGCTTCAACTTTGCACTGAATCGCCATTTTACATGAACAAACGGTTGTTTCTCAGCACTGCTTGTTGGATTATAGGCGGTTATGTGACGCGTTTTTGCATTATTGAGGTATAAAAAATGAGTGAGGCAGACGCCCGCCCGACAAACTTTATTCGTCAGATAATTGACGAAGATTTGGCAACTGGTAAACATACATTGGTACATACTCGTTTCCCGCCTGAACCCAATGGTTATCTGCATATTGGTCATGCGAAATCTATCTGTCTGAACTTTGGTGTTGCAAAAGACTATCAGGGCCAGTGTAATCTGCGCTTTGATGATACCAACCCAGTTAAGGAAGATGTTGAATACGTCGATTCTATTAAAAATGACGTTCAGTGGTTAGGTTTTGAGTGGAGTGGCGATATTCGCTACTCTTCTAATTATTTCGATACGCTGTATCAATATGCCATTGAATTGATCAACAAAGGTTTGGCTTATGTTGATGAATTGAGTCCGGAAGAGATCCGTGAATATCGTGGCACATTGAAAGAGCCAGGTAAAAATAGCCCATACCGTGACCGCAGTATTGAAGAAAATGTGGTGTTGTTCGAAAAAATGCGTGCCGGTGAATTTGACGAAGGTAAAGCTTGTCTGCGCGCCAAAATTGATATGGCATCACCTTTCATTGTGATGCGTGATCCAGTTTTGTACCGGATTAAATTTGCAGAACATCATCAATGTGGTGACAAATGGTGCATCTACCCAATGTACGATTTTACTCACTGTATTTCTGATGCGCTTGAAGGGATTACACATTCGCTGTGTACGCTGGAGTTTCAGGATAACCGCCGCCTGTACGACTGGGTGCTGGAAAATATCACCATTGATTGTCACCCGCGCCAATATGAATTCTCGCGCTTGAATCTTGAATACACGGTTATGTCTAAGCGTAAGTTGAATCTGCTGGTGACAGATAAGATTGTTGAAGGTTGGGATGATCCACGTATGCCGACCATCTCAGGCTTGCGTCGTCGTGGTTATACTGCCGCATCTATTCGTGAATTCTGTCGTCGTATTGGTGTCACCAAGCAGGACAACAATGTGGAAATGGCAGCGTTGGAATCTTGTATCCGCGATGATCTGAACGAAAATGCCCCTCGAGCAATGGCTGTTCTCGATCCGGTTAGATTAGTGATCGAAAATATGCCGGAAGGGGAGCAGATTTTGAGTATGCCTAATCATCCGAACAAACCGGAGATGGGCAGCCGTGAAGTGCCATTTAGCCGTGAGATCTATATTGATCGGGCAGATTTCCGTGAAGAAGCGAATCGTCAATATAAGCGTCTGGTATTGGGTAAAGAAGTTCGTCTGCGTAACGCTTATATCATTAAAGCGGAGCGCGTTGAGAAAGATGCTGACGATAATATCACGACAATCTATTGCAGCTACGATGATCAAACGTTGAATAAAGATCCGGCGGATGGCCGGAAAGTGAAAGGTGTTATTCATTGGGTTAGCGCGGCTCATGCGGTTCCCGCAGAATTCCGTCTGTATGATCGTCTGTTCAGCGTACCAAACCCAGGTGCGGAAGATGATTTCCTGGCGACAATTAACCCAGAATCACTAGTGATCCGTCAGGGTTTTGTTGAGCCGAGTTTAGTGGCTGCTAAATCAGAACAAACTTATCAGTTTGAGCGTGAAGGCTATTTCTGCGCTGATAGTTGTCATTCTAGTGCAGAAAATTTGGTATTTAACCGTACTGTTGGTCTGCGTGATACCTGGGCAAAAATTTCTCAGGATTAATTAAGATAATGAACTGTACCTCACAAGTTGGACATTTAATCCAGCAATTGAGGTGCAGTTTTTTTGTGTATAAATTTGTCATTACTAGAAGAAGGTTAAGTTATGGATAAAAGAGTCATCAGAATTATAAGATAAAATCAAAAATATCAATTCATTACGTAGTTATTGTAAATATAGTTATTACGAATCTAGTTATTATGATCGTTTTCATGCATAAAAACCTATATAAATTATTGATCAATAATTTATTTCTCTTTTGGGAATAAATTATCTGCCATGAAATCGACAAAAGCTCTGACTTTAGGTAATACCCAACGGTTAGATGGCCAGAGAACACGGAAGGTGCTTGAAGTACCCGCCCATTTATCCAGGATGGTTAACAATGCACCGTTAGCCAAGGCTTGTTTAACGGTAAAATCAGGCAAACAGGCGATGCCGTGACCTTGGATCGCCATGTGTAGCAGTGTTTCGACATGATTACTGGTTATTTTTGCTTGAAGATGTATGTCTATTTCAGATTTTCCTAAGCACAGAGGCCATTTTTCTAAAAGGCCGGTAGTTGGAAAACGATGCATCAAGCAGGCGTGGTGTAATAACTCTCCGGGGTGTGATGGTTTACCGTGTTGTGCAAAGTAGCTTGGAGCGCCAACATAGACGAAACGGCTAGACCCTATACGTTTATTCATTAATCGTGAATCGTTGAGTTCTCCAGTGCGAACAACGGCGTCGAACCCTTCATCGATAACATCAACTAATCGATCGCTAAAATCCAGTTCTAGTTCTATCTGTGGGTAACAAGCGGCAAAAGCAGATAAGACGGGTAGCATCAGGTTACTGAGCGATGGCAAACTCACTCGCAGGCGGCCTTGAGGGGCAGAGATGGAACTTAATAGTTCATGTTCCGCAGTGGAAATCTCGTCCAGGATACGTTTGCAGCGCTCAAGGAATAGAGTGCCTTCCGCCGTCAGACTGACACTACGGGTGCTACGCTGGAGCAGACGGACACCTAATTTCTCTTCTAATCGGGATATGCTTTTGCTAACGGACGACGGAGAGAGTCCGAGTTGCCGGGCTGCTGTTGCGAAGCTACGAGCTTCGGCTACATGGATGAAAATTATGAATCCACTCAAATTATTCATTTGGGCCTCCTGGGATTTTTTTAGGTCACTATTGGTGACAAGAAAGTCACTTCAGAAGTGATTGTAGGTCTATTTATCCACTATTAGCGAATCTGTAGTATGAAATAAAATTCATTTTGTTTTAGCTGCTACATGGAGGAAAGCCGCACAGATTCAAGGCTGAAAATCGAAATGGTCATGAAAATCAAAATGGATACGGGAGCGAGTGTAAGTAAAATTTCACTCGTCTTGTTTTATGGCTGCGATTATCCCTTTGAATACAGTGCGTGATGGAAGCACGGTATCTATATTCTTACCTACAGCATTGCAACAATCTGTGCTAACAGATTGATAGGATTACATAAACATAGAGCGACTATTTTTGGCTTGAGAATAGCCTTATATCATCCATTTCATCGGTTGAATGTTACTAAAAGGGTTTATTATGGAACTCGCTATCAACACTCAAAACGAGCTTAAAAAAGAAACTGGTTACTTTTTATCTCCACTATGGGAAGACGTTTTCTCTAAAGAACTATTGGAGGAGCTTAACTCGAATATATTTCTGGTCGCTTGCCGCTCTGGACAGGCGGACCAGCATTTATTAAGAAAGTTTATGATCCAGCACCATTACTATTCACAATATTTCACTCGCTATCTCTGTTCATTGATGGGAGGGTTAGCAGACCAAAAAGATTTTATACTGCTTTCTCACAATCTGTTAGAAGAGCTAACAGGAACCGATGCTGCAAAGGTATCTCACGCGGAGTTATATAAAAAGGCGATGGCAGCTATTAACGCTGTTCCTAAAAGTGACCCGATGCTTAACAGCACTCAGCAACTGATTGATGCCATGTTTCGCCACTGCCGCAGCGATGATTCTCTGAGAGGGCTTGCGGCACTGTGTTTAGGTGCTGAGGCGATCGTACCTTTGGTTTATGGCCCGATTTTGGATGCCTTGCAATTCATAAAGGCGCCTGATGATGCACTGCATTTCTTTAGAATCCATGTTGAAGAGGATGAAGATCATGCCATTGCGATGAGAAAAATTATTGATCGAATGGTTGAAGAGAAACCTTACCGGAGGGTGGATGTTATCGCAGTTGGTGAAGAAATGGTGCGTTTTCGCATTGCGATGCTTAATGAGCTATATCAAAGCAATATCAGGGTAAATACAGATGTAATGACACTTTTATCCGAGTGTGATTGAGATACTTTGCGTCATAAATGACATGTACAGCAAAAGTACTTGATATGGTTTCTAGTGATGAAATATCAGCATAAGGTGTTGATGGATATATTTCTGGCGAAATAGGTGATACAAACATTCGTCATCATATATAATGTAATAATTATTGGATTGAATTCATATGATATCAAAAATAAAAAATGAAATTAATAATTATCGATTTTCTTGAATGGAGAATGAACTTTAAATGTAAATATTGTTGTACAACAAATTATACAGCTAATATTGGAAAAGGTTGAGAAGAAGTACTATATTAGAGAATATGTGATTATTGTGAATAGCTTTTAAAATTTCCATGAGGATGATAGGTAAAACTCCGAAACGTAAGTTAAGGAGTATTTTTGCTAAAAATCTTGATAGATATGAAAGAAATAAAAGAGTTTTATATGAGATATGAGATTTTAAAAATCATTAATTACATATCCAGTAATTAGAATTGATTATATACCCTATAGATTTCAAGATGCATCGCGACGGCAAGGGAGCGAATCCCCGGGAACATAGATAACTATGTTTCCGGGGTGAGTGAGCGCAGCCAACAAAGAGGCAACTTGAAAGATAACGAGTATAAACAAGGTAATATATTGTGAATGGAGTTTTTCATGATAATACTGTTATCGAAGTTGTGAAATAAAAGTTGACTCTTGTTGAATCTTCCGATGTCTCTGAGTTTGAACGCATGGAGCGGTTCTTTAACATTCGCAAAGATGTGTTCCCACCAACTCATTTTCAGTCCACCGGTATTTTTACTAAGAATTCTAGATACCTCTTTTTGGGAATTAAGCTAAGGTGTAAGAGTTATTGTTGCCGTGATAGCATTAGAGGGGTACTATCCATTTGTTGCTTCTGATATTGAGAAAGCGATGAACAATACTTTGTTTAGTATAATGCGATATAGGGTAAATAAATTCTTTTTCGTGGGAAATAGCAATATATTTAACATATTAAAAAATGGTGGAGATTTTGATGCTATTTTTTTGAATTATAATCTTCTATTTATTCTTGAAGGAGATTCTTTTCAAGAGGCAACTTGAAAGATAACGGGTATATACCTAATAGATTTCGAGTTGCAGCGCGGCGGCAAGTGAATGAATCCCCAGGAGCATAGATAACTATGTGACTGGGGTGAGTGAAAGCAGCCAACAAAGCAGCAGCTTGAAAGATGAAGGGTATATAACATAGGAATAAATGATGACGGAGATATTTGTAAGACAAAATATTTTGAGTATTATTTCAGAATGAAAATTTTACAATAAACCACGATATTGGAGGTAATTATAGTGAAAAAAACGTTTTTCTCATCTGGAGATTTTGGCGAAGTTCCCGGAAAATTAATTGAAGATAAACCTGCTAAATTGATTCATGAAGATGTATTGAATTCTGAAGTGAGTCAAGATTTAAATTTCTCAAATGAAAGACGCCATAAAGTGGCTATGGTTAATTTACCCAGTAAAGTTCTCAGTATGACTCTGGGAGGGTTACAACCTGGGCAATCAACCCGTAAACACAGACACAGTTATGAAACCATAATATATATCGTTAATGGCGAGGGGTATTCACTCATTGGTGAACAACATGTTGCGTGGAAAACCGGTGATGCGATATATGTGCCTGTGTGGGCATGGCATCAACATGTTAATAGTAGTGCTATTGATGAGGTGCTCTATGTTGCATGTGAAAATGCGCCAATGTTACAAAACTTAGGTCTTGCTGTTCGTGAAGAGTTTTGAATTTAAATCAGTGTAGGTTGTATATACCCTATGGATTTCAAGATGCATCGCGACGGCAAGGGAGCGAATCCCCGGGAGCATAGATAACGATGTGACCGGGGTGAGTGAGTGCAGCCAACAAAGAGGCAACTTGAAAGATGACGGGTATAGATTGTATTTGAAAGTAGATAATGATTTAACCGGGATAAAAGCTTATTAGTAATATCCCGGTATTTTATATATGTTAATTGCATCTCAATCACCACGTTTTTTATTCATTTAACCTCGTGTTATTAAACTGTTTTCTATAATAGAAAGAACAAATCACGATTGGTAGTTTATTTTTTTATAATATTATCATTGGTAAATAATTTTATGTCTATTTTAGTTGAAAAACATTTGTATTAATCAATCTGTTTTTTAGAGCGTTTTTTATATTGTTAATCTTTCTTTTTGTATTATTTTTTATTTTGATATCAATGGTGTATATAATTGTCGTTGAATTTATTTATAATGTGTTCTCTGTCATGTTTTACAAAAAATCCCTTTTTTACCATTGATAATTCATGACGCGAAAAATAGTCTTTATAGATGTTGATTGGATAGTTTTAATTTTCTTTCTTAATGTAATGTTTTTTATTTTATAAATAGATTTACATTCTGACCATAATTTCATGGTTATATATGGCGTAAAGATTGACATTTTTTCCAAAATAAGAAAGAGATTAAATTCAACGTCATCATGCCGTTTATTGTCTTCTCATGGCTCGTTGTTACTGCACTTAGTAACTTCTGGGCAGCGGCTTACCTTACATAACTTTTGTGTTTGAAAGAGGTAATTAATGAAGAAATTTAAATTGCATACATTAGCAGCATTGACCGTGACAATTGGGCTTATCGGTTCTGCACATGCTTCCCAAACAGCACAGCAAGTGGTGGATGCACTGAGTCAATTAAAGGTTAATTATAAAGTTGTTGATAATCAAGCTGGAGATCACGGCGTTAACTGTGCGGTATTGGAGGCCGACTGGGCTAAATGCAATCGCGTGGATATTACGTTAACCAATGGTAATCAGGCGATTGACTCTTCTGACTGGGCGATTTATTTCCACAGTATCCGACAGGTTCTGAACGTAGATAATGAACAGTTCAAAATCACGCGTATTACCGGCGATTTACATAAACTGGAACCAACCGAAAAATTCACCGGTATTAAAGCTAATGAGCAGGTAAAACTGCCGTTTATAGGAGAGTATTGGCAGATTTATAGCACTGATTTTCTACCCCGCTGGTATGCAACGTCCGGTGATGCGAAACCTAAAGTGCTTGTTAATACGGATACAGAAGATCTAAGTCAATTTTTATCTGATTTCACCGGTGATCAATGGAAACGCACACAGACAGATAACAATATTCTGATGACGCCTGAAAATCGTTATATGAAGAATTTGCAGGTTAAAAAGGTTGGATCAGAAAAATTGCGTGGGCAAATTATCCCGACACCAAAAGAGGTTCAGATTTTTACCGAGGATGTTGATTTATCTGGTGGGGTGAGACTGGAATTGGGTGGTTTAAATGACGAGGCAGTTATTCTTGTTAGAAAACGTTTTACTGATCAAGGAATTAAATTAGAAAATAGTGGTTATCCCGTTGCGACTCAAATTGTCTCTTCAGATTTTATTGGCGATTGGAAAGTTAAAGGGGCTTACCGCCTGAATATTACCCAGAATGGAGCACAAATTGTTGCTTTTGACCAATCAGGGGTGTTTTACGGTCTTCAATCTCTGTTGTCATTAATTCCTGTTGATGGCGATAGGAAGATTGCGACTTTAACGGCAAAAGATGCGCCGCGCTTTGAATATCGTGGGGTTCTCCTTGATGTAGGGCGTAATTTCCACAGTAAGCAGGCTGTCTTGCGTTTGCTTGACCAAATGGCAAGTTACAAGCTGAATAAATTTCATTTCCACCTGTCTGATGATGAAGGTTGGCGTTTGGAAATTCCTGGATTACCTGAGTTGACGGAAGTTGGCAGCCAGCGGTGTCATGATTTAAGTGAAACTCAATGTTTATTACCACAACTGGGTTCAGGCCCTGATAACAACAACATGGGTAGCGGATATTTCAGCCGTCAAGATTACATTGATATTCTGAAATATGCCAAAGCCCGTTATATCGACGTTATTCCTGAAATTGATATGCCGGCCCATGCTCGTGCCGCCGTTGTTTCTATGGAAGCCCGCTATAAGAAATTAATTGCTCAGGGGAATGTGAAAGGAGCGAATGAATATCGTTTGCTGGACCCAGCGGATACCACCAGAGCGACATCTGTTCAGCTCTATGATCGTCGCAGTTATTTGAACCCGTGTATGGATTCTTCAAAACGATTTGTTGAGAAAGTTATTGGTGAAATTGCTGCTATGCATCAAGCGGCAGGCTCACCATTGGAGACTTGGCATTTCGGCGGAGATGAAGCGAAGAATATCCGTCTGGGAAATGGATTCCAGGATAAAAATGGCCCTATCGTACCGGGTAAGGGCATTATTGATAAAAGTGTGGAGGATAAACCGTGGGCTAAATCTCCGGTTTGTCAGAAGCTGATAGAACAGGGTGTTGTGAAAGATATTGATCAATTTGCCAGCTACTTTGCAATTGAAGTGAGCAAAATTGTCAATGCTAATGGTATCGAGAGGATGCAGGCGTGGCAGGATGGTTTAAAACATGTCGACAGCGCTAAAGATTTTGCTACTAAACGCGTTGGAGTGAATTTCTGGGACACTCTCTACGATGGCGGCTTTGATTCAGTCAATGATTGGGCAAATAAGGGCTATGAAGTGGTGATATCTAGCCCGGACTATATTTATCTGGATATGCCGTATGAAGTTCATCCACAAGAACGTGGCTACTATTGGGCGGCTCGTTTTAATGATGAAGCGAAGATCTTTAGTTTTGCACCCAATAACATCCCACAAAATGCTGAAACTTCCGTTGACCGTGATGGTAATGCATTCAGTGCGAAAAGCGATAAACCGTGGTCGGGCGCTTACGGGCTTTCAGGTCAAGGATGGAACGAAACGGTTCGGACAGATGAACAGATGGAATACATGATTTATCCACGCTTGCTACCGCTGGCAGAACGGGCATGGCACCGGGCCGGTTGGGAGTTGGATTATGTTCCCGGTCAGGTATATAAGCGAGGAGAAACGTATAAAGTCGATATTGATGCGCTTAATCATGATTGGACCCGGTTCGCTAACCTGATAGGGCAACGTGAACTTAGTAAACTGGATAAAGCAGGCATTGCTTACCGTCTGCCGGTTCCGGGGGCTAAGGTAAAACGTGGTATTTTGCGGGCTAATGTTGCTTTGCCAGGGTTGGTAATCCAGTATTCGACTGATGGCGGTCGTCACTGGGAAGTTTATAACAACCATAAACGTCCAAGAGTGAAAGGTGATGTGTTGATCCGTTCTGTCAGCCCGGATGGTAAACGTTACAGTCGAGTTGATAATGTAAAGGCATGATCATGTTGTAGCAAGAGGGGAACCCTGATGGGTTCCTCAGATTATTGACGTTAGCTATGCAAAAATTTTTCAATAGATGAAACTCAATTACCTCTTCATTTATTGAATGAATGGGGGAAATTTATCGCGCGCGGCATCACTATTGAAGTTGATTATAGACATTCATTGAATTACATTTGCATTACAATGTAATTCAACAAAAGATCTCTTATATGGCTACAAACCAATTAGTGCAAACCCGTATTGATGGAGAGATTAAGGCAGAAGCGGCTGCCGTTCTAGCTGCTATGGGTCTGACTGTATCAGATGCCGTTCGCATGATGTTAACGCGGGTAGCAAGAGAAAAAGTGTTACCTTTTGAACCGTTGATACCAAATGAGACAACAATAGCTGCAATGAAAGAAGCTCGCAAAGGTCGCGGTAAATCATTCTCCACTGTAAAAGATTTAATGGCTGATCTTAATGCGGACGATTGACTACGCAAGCCAATTCAAGCGAGATTACAAGGGAGAAAAGAAAGGTCGGCATCGTGAAGTTCTTGATGACGTACTGATGCTGGTGGTTGAATTATTGGCTTCTGATAGCTTGCTAGAGCTGAAATATTGCGATCATGCTCTTTCAGGCGGGTTATATCACAGAGAAATAGATGGATGTTCAATTCCACAAGCTTGAGCGTACCTTGCCAGTGTATCAATAGAGGCTCTGGTTACATTTTTTTCCATGCGTGACACCGTTGACGGTGTTACACCCAAGATCTTTGCAAGGTCAGCGCGGGTTAATTTCGCGCTGGTTCGCCATTGCTCCAGTGTATTTTGAAGGCGTTCTTTGCGAAGCTCTGCTTCATAGGCCGCTTTAAACGCTGGATCTTCTATCATTTCGGCCATTATCTGAGTATGTGTTTTGTACTTAGCCATTTAACATTTCCTCTAACCGTTTGAATGCAAGTTCAATTTCACTGCGTGGAGTTTTTTACGTTTTTTTGATGAAAATTATTAGTATAAATATCTGTTTTTCTTTCTGATATACCCATTAGTATCTAGCTTCCTCAGTCTGGGGAACCCTTGATGGGTTCCCCTTTCTAGGTAGATAAAAAATTAGAGGTTCAGGCGTGAATTACTTCTCGTCATGTGCACTACTATCTTCGCGGCAATTACCGGCGGAGCAGTGACCATATAAATAAAGGCTGTGGTTTGAAAGTTTAATCCCATAACGCTCAGCAATGTTCTTCTGGCGTCTTTCAATATATTTGTCACTGAATTCAATGACTTTACCACAGTCCAGGCAGATTAAATGGTCGTGGTGGTGTTGTTGAGTGAGTTCAAAAACCGATTTGCCGCCCTCAAAGTTGTGACGGGTGACAATACCGGCATCATCAAACTGATTCAACACGCGGTAGACAGTAGCAAGTCCAATCTCTTCACCGTTATCAATCAGTTTCTTGTAGAGATCTTCCGCACTGACATGGTGGTATTCAGGCTCCTGTAACACTTCCAATATCTTAAGACGAGGAAGTGTAACTTTAAGTCCAGCATCTTTTAATGCTTTATTGTTGTCGGTCATGCGGATTCAGTCCTGTTACTCTGTAAAGTGAACTTAGCGATACTTCAAAAAGTACCAGTTAGTTATCAGATTATGATTATAGGCATGGCTAATGAAAATGAAAACCACGTTAACCTTAACTTTCATTACACATTTTGCCAGAATAATCATTTATAAAATGCAGGAATAACCTTACTATTTATCATGTTTAGGCTGTTTTTTGCCGTTCTTCGTAATAAAAAGCGGATTTAAGCAGTGTTCTGATAAAAGTAATAGCCTTTGAGTGCGATCCCACAGGGCAAGTGAAGCGAGTCACCTCTCACCTACCGTGGGTTCACTATTGATAAGCAATGGCCTGCATCCATTACGCTTATTGGGATAGGCCGCTATCCTGCAAGAATTTCTGACAAACTCAGCTCTTCGTAAATCTGCTTAGTCCAGGCATTAACACGCTCTTCGGTTAATTCTGGTTGGCGGTCTTCATCAATAGCAAGCCCGATAAAATGGTTATCATCAGCCAGACCTTTTGATTCTTCGAAGTGATAGCCCTCAGTTGGCCAATGACCAACGATAACGGCGCCGCGGGGTTCAATAATGTCACGGATAGTTCCCATCGCATCACAGAAATATTCCGCGTAATCTTCCTGATCGCCGCAACCAAAAAGGGCGACTAACTTCCCTTCAAAATCGATCTCTTCCAGAGTAGGGAAGAAATCATCCCAGTCGCACTGTGCTTCACCGTAGTACCAGGTAGGGATGCCGAGTAGCAGAATATCGAACTGTTCGATATCTTCTTTGCTGCTCTTGGCAATATCATGGACTTCTGCAATGTCGGAACCCAGAATCTTTTGGATCTTTTTGGCAATATTTTCTGTGTTGCCGGTATCGCTGCCGAAAAATATACCTATAATTGCCATAGGATAATATAACCTCTTGTTTTATTTGTGTATTTCTGTATGAGATATACGTATAAAATGTTAAAAATCAGTAAAAAAGGTTCTGATTGTATTAATAAAAAAACAAAATCCTATTTTGACTAAACAGTCAGGACAATTCTGTCAAGTTTGTGTGATTTCGTGCCTTCAATGCTATCAAGTCGTGATGTTGCTTTCTGCTAACTGGGCCAGCAAAATTTGCTCGATGAGTTCACTGCGGCTGATGTTGCGTTGCTGTGCAAGAAAGTTAAGCGCATCTACTGCATCAGCATTTATTTTCAGTTCCACACGACGCAGACCACGCACCTTATCACGGCGAAGTTGGTTACGCTTGTTGACTCTGAGTTGTTCATCCCTGGAAAGTGGGTTGGTTTTTGGGCGCCCCGGTCTGCGTTCATTTGCGAACAAATCCAGAGTGGTGCGATCCATTTGTTCTTTTGCCATAAATTCAATTAGTAAAGGGCGTATACCATAAAATATAGCACGCCATGATACCCCAGCTTCTAGTGTATCGCTACTGCCTGACAAAGATAAAAGCGGCGTCACTGCTTATCCGTAAAGGATTGTGATTGAATTCCCGTTTTAGCGGTGCTGGTATTTTCTACGGTATTCTATGGGGGTTAACCCATTAAGTTTCTTAAATAACTCTCTGAAATAGCGAGTATCTTCATAACCAACTTCATGGCTGATCTCTTCTATGGTCTTGTTCGATTTTTCTAACCGGCATTTCGCCAGAGATAATCGAATCTGTTGGATATATTGAATAGGTGTCTGGCCGGTGGCCGTCTTAAAGCGCCTCTTCATCTGCCTTTCACACAGATGAATTTTATCGGCCAAATTGCCGACTGATAATCTGTCTGATGGGGCAGAATGCATCCAGTCTTGTAGTTTGTGGATTAATGTATCTGAATGCTGGCGATAGGGCACAAAACTTGCCAGAGTATGCGGAGGGCGGCCTTCCATATCGCCAAAGATAAGCTGACTACAGGTTTCTCTGGTATTTTGACCATATATCTGTTCAACAATATGCATCATGACATCGTTGTATTCATAAGTGCCGGAA
This sequence comes from Photorhabdus sp. P32, assembly GCF_038085095.1. Lineage (NCBI taxonomy): Bacteria > Pseudomonadati > Pseudomonadota > Gammaproteobacteria > Enterobacterales > Morganellaceae > Photorhabdus > Photorhabdus sp. P32. The sequence continues at coordinate 68,840 of NZ_JAZGJN010000294.1, forward strand.
GTACAAAAGATATTGTTATCTCTGGTGACTTTTATTTTCGAGTGTAACTGGACTTGTGGAAACATATCCTTAAATAAGTTGGTAAACAGCCAGTGTGTGGTGGCTTTGCGGTTATTGAGCAAGTTAGCTTTAGCTAGGATAAAGGAGCCAGAGCAAATGGAGACGATAGGGATATTTTTTTGTTCCATCATTTGCAGCCAATCTAAGGTTTCCTGAGTGCAAGAATCGAGATCGTTGTAGGGGAGCCCGATTGCCCCCACCAAGACAATATCTGTTTGTTTAATTTCTCCTATGAGTTTATTGGGTTTTAACCGAACACCGCCTAGCCCAATCACATCTTGATTATCCTGTGTGACGATATTGATTTCTGGCTCTGGCGCACCGGCTAAGTGAGCAGCAATGGTTAAAATTTCTATCGGGCCGGTAATAGAAGTTAGAGATCCTCCTGAAAATGCCAAAGCGCTTAACGAAACTGGATTCCTATCCATAAGAGTTCTCCAACTTAAAAATTAAGATGCATAAAAATATTTGATTTATCTAACATATTAATAACTTGACGTTACAATTTAAATAATTTATTTACATTCGGTTAATTTGTTGAGCAAATAAATAAAAATAGACACATTTTGAGTCAAAATTTATTCTTCTCTTTTTTAAGAAATGAAACTGAATGCCAATTCAGCTTTCGCCAATTTGTTGATGCCATAAATGGGCGTATAGGCCGTCTTGTTGAAGTAGTTGATCATGTGAGTCAAATTCGACGATTTGTCCTTGATCTAACACGCAAATTTTGTCGGCATGGCGAATCGTGTTGAGCCGGTGAGCAATACTAATAACGGTTCTGTTACGGCATATTTCATCCATATTTGCCATGATTGCGGCTTCAGATTCATAATCTAATGCTGAGGTGGCTTCATCGAGGATCAGGATAGTGGGATTAACCAACAGCGCTCTTGCCAATGCGATTCGCTGTCTTTGACCACCAGAGAGATTTGCTCCTTTCTCCCCGACTGGATGAGCAAAACCGTGAGGAAACGATTGGATAAATTCAATGGCGCCGGATAACTCAGCAGCGCGATAGACTTCTGCATCAGTGGCGTTGGGTTTACATAGTCGAATGTTATCGATGATGCTGCCAGAAAATAGGATACTTTCCTGGAGCACAACACTCATATTGCGGCGTAAAGAGACGGGATCGGCAATCGCTAAATCCATACCATCAATTAGAACTTGCCCATGTTGAGGGACATATAGCCTTTGCAGTAAGCGGGTGAGAGTGCTTTTACCTGAACCTGATGGGCCGGTTATGCCAATAAATTGCCCCGATTTTATTGATAACGATAAATTTGCCAGAACCTCTGGTGTATCGTCATGATAGCGAAAGCGAATGTTTCTGAATTCAATCTGGCCTTCCAGCTCAGGTACCGAAGCTAATCCCTGTTTACTGTTCTCCATCGGTTCATCAAGAATATCCCCCACACGTTTCAGAGCGATTAACGTATGCTGAAAATCCTGCCAAACCTGCGCCAGTCGAAGAATTGGTTGGGTGACATGTCCGGCTAGCATATTAAAAGCGATAAGTTGCCCTGGAGTCAGTTCACCACGTAAAACTTCTGTCACTCCCCACCATAAAAGGATTGCGGTGGTAAATTTTTGGACAAAATCGATTCCTTGCCCGGCAATTAAACCGCTTTTTTGTGCTGCAAAGCTTTTAGTCAATTGTTGGCTGAGAATACGTTGCCACTGATGTAAAAAACGCTTTTCAGTGGCGGTGGTTTTAATGGTTTCAATACCTGTTACGGTTTCGGTCAAAAAGCTCGTTGCATTCGCATCGGTTTCATATTCTGCTTCTACTTTACGGCGAATAATTGGCCCAGCGATGATCCAGAATATGAAATAAACAGCGAGCGAGCCAATAACGATCCAGGTCAGTATTTTGGCATAGTAAAACATGACGCCAATGAACATGATGACGAAAATCAGATCTAACAGCAGCATCAGGGTAGAACCGGTCAAAAACTGGCGGATTTGAGACATTTCTCTGACTCTGGCAATAATTTGCCCGGTTTGCCGTTGCTTAAAATATTGCAGTGGCAAGCTTGTCAGATGACGATACAACCGTCCGGAAAGTTCGGAGTTTATCTGGCTTGCCATGTGTCCAAACACGGTGTTGCGCATAAAGCTATATAAAGGTTCGGCAAGGGCGATAGCGAGCATAGCCATACCTAAGACATGCAGGCTGGATAAACTTCGTCCTACCAATACTTTATCGATGATGTTTTCAAATAGGATTGGGCTGACCAGCGCAAATAGTTGCAGAACAATGGCAAATAAAAATAGATCTCTGATCTGACTTTTCTGCCGGAAAATGGAGGGATAAAACCAGCTCAGGCCGAATCTGACATGTTTTTTAGTTAACTCTTGATCGGCGATTAAAAGGATCTTATAGACATGTTCTTTATTATCAGCAAATAGAGAGAGTGACCGCATTTGTTCAGTAGCAGGATCGAGAACCGTAATATGGGTGTTACTGACTTCAATAAGTACCCACCATTGTTGTTCCAGTTCAATCAATGCTGGCAGAGGTAACGTTGGCCCGGTATTGACAGTTAATTGCTCAATTTTACTGTGTAGCCCAATGGCGTCAGCGGCTTCACGTAGTTGTAAGTCATTTAGATGTAAAGAATCAAACCCCAGTTTGTGTTGAAGTTGATCGATAGTGGCCGATTTATGAAATTGTTTTCCCACATAGACAATACAATCCAGCGCCTGATTATGGGTGCTGTTACCGGAGTCGGTAGCGGAAGAGTGTAATCCGTTCACGATTATTTCTCCCTCAATGCTTCAGATTGATACTCTCGGATAGGGCTCAGGAGATAATCGATAACGCGGCGTTGATCAGTTTTGATTTCAGCGACGATTGACATACCTGGGGTAATGTCAACACGTGTGTTGTCTATGACGATATTATTACTCTTAAGGCTTACCTGAGCCGGGAAGACCAACCCTAACCGCTCATCAGTGGTTGAGTCTCTGGATATACTTAGCAATTCGCCATCAATCGTGCCATAACGTGTATAGGGGAAAGCGTCTACCTTAACGGTGACTTGTTGCCCCGGATGAACAAATCCGGCGTCTTTATTGAGAATTTGCACTTCTGCCAATTGCACATTGTCGTCGGGGACGATCACCATTAAGTTTTGTGCGGGTTGCAGAACTGCCCCTAATGTATGCACACTGAGTTGTTGAACGGTTCCTGTAACGGGAGAGCGAATGACTTCAAGTTGTTCTCGCACTTGAGCTTTTGCTAGCTCTTGCTCTAAAACAACCAATTGAACTTCGGCCTGCTTTCTTTTATCAAACCATTCACGTTCTTTTTGCGTTTTCAGGCTGTTTAAGCGCTCTTCAAGGCTGATATATTGCGATTGCAGCACATTAAGTTCCGCGTTTTGTTGAGCAATCAGACGTTCTGTTTCCAGAAACTCTTTTTCCTGTTCAAGATATTCGACTTTACTGATCACTTGTTTTTGGCTTAAGGTCTGGCGTGCTTTTAAACGCTGGCTAATATTTTGCCGGAGCTTAGTGAGCGCATTGATATCGCTTTTCCGTGATTGTTGAGAAGAAAGATTGACGTTCATCTCGGCTTTCAGATTGGTTACGCTCGCGTCGTACTCTCTTTTTTCACGAGAATAATTTTCAATAACTTGTGTTTGTTGGGATACCGGCAAGGTTTGAAATAATGCCTGTTCTTCTGGCGCTTGTGCCTCAGTTAAAGCCTGATAACGAATCTTTTCATGGGCTTGATATTCGATCTGCTTGAATAACCGAGCAATATCTTGATTAACGCCGAGCGTGTCCAGTGTCAGCAATGGGGCGTCTTTCGTTACTCGCTGTCCGTTCTGAACGTGGATAGCTGTCACCCGGCTCTGTTCATAGGCTTGAATTATCTGAGAGCGACCTGAGACTAGTAGACGGCCGGTGGCCGTAGCCTGAACATCCAACTTACCCAGATAAGCCCAGAGTAAGGCGATGATGACGCCGACACTGAGCGTAATTGCGGTGTAGCGAGCAAATGGTGAAGGTGGGCGCTGCGATAACGCCAAATGTGTTGGTAAAAAATCGTAATGTTGCGGACAAGGACGCAATCGGGTTTTAATTTTATCCTTAAAAGCCTTAATCATGACAAGGCGTCTCCTGTTTTAATTCCTGTTGTAACTGCCAGAGCTTTCGGTATTGCTTGCCGTGGTTAAGCAACTGAGCGTGAGAGCCTTGTTCGATAATTTCTCCCTGATTAAGAACAATGATGCGATCACAATGACGTACAGTTGAAAGGCGGTGTGCGATGGTGATAACCGTTCTTCCTTGGGCGATTTCCGCCATATTGGACTGAATGAGTGATTGTGATTCATCATCAAGGGCGCTAGTTGCTTCATCAAGAATGAGAATTTTGGGATTAGCCAGAATCGTCCGGGCGATGGCGAGTCGCTGACGTTGACCGCCGGATAAAGATTGCCCGCCTTCTGCGATAATTGTGTCATAGCCCATCGGCAGCTTGAGAATAAATTCATGAGCGCCCGCCAGTTTGGCTGCTTTAATGACCGCTTCCAGGTTGACATCGGGTTTTGACTGGGCGATATTTTCATATACTGTTTTGTTAAATAAGAAATTTTCTTGCAGAACTACACCGACTTGCTGTCTGAGCGTTTCAATATTTATATTTTGTAATGGAATCCCATCTAAGGTAATTGCGCCTGTTTCTGGGGTATAAAGGCGGAGTAATAAACGAGCTAATGTACTTTTTCCGGAACCAGAAGCACCCACAATACCAATAGTTTCTCCAGCTCTGATATTGAGCGTTAATCCCTTAATCGTCGGCGGAATATCGGGTTGATAGCGAAAGATAATATGGTTAAATGAGACCGCCCCTTGCAGCGTGATTTGTTGTTGGCCGGATTGCTGTTCGGTTGGCAGGTTTAACATATCTCCTAATTTATCGACGGCTACCTGTGTTCTGATAAATTGTCCCCATAACTCCACCAGTCTGGCTAATGGTTGGGAAGTGTGATTTACCATCATATTGAAGGCGATCAACTGACCAATGGTCATTTGCAGTGATAAAACCTCTGACGCGCCTAACCAGAGAATCGCTGCATTGGTGATTTTTTGCAGGAGCATCACAATATGGTTTGAACGGTTACTCAATTGCTGTACTGCATAGCTGGTATCTATCATCTTCTCCGTCTGGCTATCCCAACGGCGGACGAATCTTGGCTCTACCGCCAAACTTTTCAGGGTTTCAGAACCGGAAACTGTTTCAGTCAGAAAAGAGGTATTTATTGCCGCATGGGTGAACTGTTGTTCAACCGCTTTTTCCATACGAGGCGTCAGCCACCATGCCAAAATGGCATAAAAAGGGAAAGTTGCGAGAAAAACCCAGGTTAGTGTGCTGGATAACAAGCTCATCACGTAGATGAAAATAAACATAAACAGGACATCGACGGATAAGGTGAACATTGAACCCGTCAGAAATTCTCTGATGGTATTCAGTTCACGCACACGTGTGACAATTGCCCCCACCTGACGGGATTTAAAAAAGAGTAAAGGCAGCCCGAGCAGATGCTGCACCAGTTTTAATCCCAGTTTGATATCAATGCGGTTTGCAGTGTGAGCATATTGGTACTCACGTAATCCGCGTAAAATCACCTCGATGATGCCGGCAATGATTAAGCCAAAAACTAATACATCAAGAGTCGATAACGCTTGATGGATTAAGACCTTATCCATAACCACCTGAATAACTAAAGGTGAAATTAACGCAAGAATCTGTAACACAAAGGAAAATAGTAATATCTCGCCCATATTTTTCTTTTGTGCTAAAAATTCTGGAATAAACCAACTGATGTTGAATCTGGCTTGTTTTTGTTTGATTTTAATCCATTTTCCATTCCATTCTTTTATTAGCCTTTCTTCGGGCCATATTTCGGGATTTTCTTTGTCAACCCTCTGTATTAATGAACTCTCTTTATTCGATTTGGCCAAAACAAAAGGTAGGCCATTATTATCAAACAAGATTGCGGGTAAAGGTATGTTATGATGCTTTTTGCTTACGGAATGTTTATTTGAAAGAGATAAGTTAAATTTTTTCTCTATATCCTTTATATAGGAGCGGTAACAGTCAGAGCTTTTTAAGTTATCAATGTCATTAATATTTTCTTTTCCATTACATATCATCAATATCAATCTTAATGATGCTATGGTTAATTTCTCAATTTTATTCATGAAAAATATCTTTAAAATTCACAAAAATACTAATTAAAACAAATTATTATATTAATTTTGCGTGGCGTTTAAGTAGCTGCTTATTATCTTATATTTATTGCGAGTAGCAGTGTGGGTAAATGGGACTATATGTGGGGGGTAAAATGACTTTTTGTGTATGAATATTGATTTTGAGTTTTTGCTCTATATTATTCTACTGATTTGCTTACTCTTAATGTATTTATAGATATACAAAGTCAGGATGCCGCTGAATTAAATGTTTTTCTTGTTGTAAATATTGTATGGCCTTATTAACAAATTGTTTATTTTTGGTGAATAAAAACATGTCTGAAAAATTCGTACAAACTATCTCTAGCGTTAATTATAACAAAGGCGTTTTTTCTCTTTATTTCGTTGGTCAAGAACCCAATCGTATGGCGAATGGGATAATGGCGGAAAATGATAATGAACTTGAATTAAAACAAGTGATCCATATGCCAGCATCGGGATTTATGTATATGGTTTCGATGGTTAAAAATATGTTGGAAGATCCACGGATGGCGGCTGAATTTGACAAATTGGTTGCCGCCGGGTTTTTACCTAATCCACAAATGGTGGAAGAGCAAACTACATCAGAATTGATAGCAGAAGAACCTGCTAATGCTAAAAAACGCCCATCTAAAAATACAAAATAAGATCTCATGGTTGATTAGCGTATGGCGATTGTACATCAACCAGTGAAACTGAATAACGCAGAAATTCAAGCGATGATTGGCGGAGTAATGCTGCTGAGCCAGCATTCTCCCTTGCATCGGAGATACCTGGTGTCCGAGTGGCAACAGCGTATCTTGCCTGCATTTGAGCTGAATCAGTTTTGCTATTATGAAGATGAACATGGGCGCCCAATCGCTTTTTGTAATTGGGCTTTTTTATCTGAGCAGAATCGAGATGAACTTCTTTCGGGAGAAAGAGAGCTTACCCACACAGACTGGCGTTCAGGTCCACATATCTTTTTTCCCGAAATGATTGCTCCTTTTGGTCACGGGCGTGAAGTTGCCAGAGATTTGCGCCGCCGTGTCTTTTTGCCGTGGAAAGGTCAGAAAGCGTGTACTGTCCGCGGGAAACTTGATGTCCAAAACAACCGCTGTATTCGTCAGGTGCAGTGGTTTTTTGTTTAATTTTTGTATGATTTAAAGGGATTTTTGATGGGGAAATCATCAAATAGAAGTACAGAGTACTTCTTTACTGGAAAATACTACGACGATAATGATGGTAATAGTATTACTGCTATTGGTGTTGGTGGTGAAGTTTATGCTTATGGCGGCAATGATGATGTTACTGTTGGTTCAGTTAAAGTCGATGTATACCATACAGATGGTGACCTTTCGGTAAAGGGAGCTTCAGGCTACGCCGGCATTAGTAAAACGGGAAATGGCAGTCTGTCATTTGCGGGCGCCGCCGGCGCCGCTATTATTAATCACACAGGTAATACGGGAAATCTAAATTATTCGGGTGCTGCCGGTTACAACAAACTGGTTCGTAAAGGTTTGTCTGGTGATACAAGTTTTAAAGGGGCCGGTGGATATAATAAGTTATGGCATGAAACCAACCGGGGAGATTTAGATTTTGCTGGCGCAGGGGCATACAATGACATTGATCGTACCTGGCTTAACCGTTATCAAGATTCTCAGGGAAATGTGACTTTTAATGGCGCAGGCGCAGCAAACAGCATCAGTTCACGCGTAGAGACCGGTAACGTTACATTCAATGGAGCAGGTGCGGATAATCACATCATACGTAAAGGTAAAGACGGTAATATTATCTTACGTGGTGCGGGGGCATCGAATCGAATTGAGCGTGTACTTCAAAATAAAGACAGCTATGAACAGACGCGTGGCGATATTACTTTTGAAGGGGTTGGGGGTTATAACAAACTCTATTCTGAAGTCGCGCATGGCAATATTAATTTCTCTGGTGCTGGGGCTTACAATGAAATCACCAGAGTAGGCGCGAATGGAGATTTCGATGGTAAGACACTGGAATTTGCTAAAGCCGAAGAGATCGTGTTGATGACGGCAACGATGGGAGGAAGTTGGATACGGGAGTCACAGCAAGTGACAGGTATTAAATCAACTGTTGAACCGGATACCTATCTTTTCGCATTTGCTGACAAAATGTACACTAAAGTCAGCAAAGTTCGGCTGCAAAATAATCCCACTACCGGTAGACTCGGTTACCATGCCACCTCTTGGTATAAAGCAGGCAATCACCTTAAAAATCTTGCTGCGAAAGACATTTCGTCAGGCAATGGATTTATCGCGGTAAACACGAATGGCGCTTACCGTCTCTCCAGTTTGCTCTTTGAGCATCAGCAACCCGTTAAGATTCATGCTATCGAGGAAACCCTGTTGATGGATCGGTGGGTAACCTATGCGGACGGCATGGTGGTTAAAGCAGAGGATATCTCGCTAGGTGATGCCAAAATGGGAGGGTATGCGATCTCCTCTGATGGCAGCAAAGTCGATGTTTCCGCAGTCAAATCGAACCGGCAGCCCAATACTTATGTGTATGCCAAGGTAATGGGGCCATATACCAAAATCGTTGAAGTTCAGTTGAAAAACGATTCTGATACAAAACAACTGAAATACAAAGCGATGGCATGGTACAAAGCAGGCGATCATACGGGTAATTTGGCTAATGAAGAGCTTTCCTATGCTAACGGATATACCTCTATCGGCCCCGGCTACACCTTAAGCCAGCTTCAGTATAGCGCCAATACAGTGCGCCGAACTTCCCATCGATTAATGCATAGCGAAGAATATAGTCAACAAGACCTTGTTGAGTCGTCCACAAGTAGTGGCTACGTTAATTTTAACGGTGCGGGTGGTGGAAATGTTATTAAATCTAATGTCACGCGGGGAAATGTTAATTTTAAAGGCGCGGGAGCGGCGAATGTCATTTTGCATGGCTCAAAATTTGGCGATACGAATTTTGATGGTGCGGGTGCAGCCAACGTCATTGTAAAAAGCGGTGAAAAGGGCGATCTGACATTTCATGGCGCAGGTTTAGCCAATGTTCTGGTTCACCAAGGCCAGAGCGGGAAGATGGATGTTTATGCTGGTGGCGCGGCAAATGTTCTTGTGCGGGTCGGGGATGGACGATATCTGGCTCATCTTCTGGCCTATGGCAATATCTCGATCCACAAAGGCAATGGTAACAGCCGGGTGCTGATGTTGGGCGGGTACAACACGCATACCCAAATAGGCGATGGTAACGCGAACTGGGTCGGCGCGGGTGGTTTTAACCTCATCACTCAGGCAGGAAAGGGGGACATCTCCTCAGTACTCTTGGGCGGTGCTAACGTGCTAACTAAACTCGGCGCGGGAGATCTGGTTTCAGGGATGTTCGGTGGCGCTAACATTATCACGCATATCAGCGATGAAACTGCCAACACCACCGCCATTGCGTTGGGTGGAGCCAATATTCTCACCAAAAAAGGGAAAGGCAATGCGCAGGCAGTAATGGGCGGCGGTGCGAACGTCCTCACGCATATAGGCGACGGCAATACCACGGGCGTTATGTTAGGTGGCGCTAATGTGTTGACCAAAGTTGGAAAGGGTGACACGACCGGCATCATGTTTGGGATGGGTAACGTGTTGACCCATGTTGGCGACGGTTTGACATTGGGCGTGATGGCTGCGGCAGGGAATATCTTCACCAAAATCGGGGATGGAACATCGATTGCGGCCATGATTGGCGCAGGCAACCTGTTTACCCATGTCGGCAAAGGGGATGCATGGGCGTTAATGGGCGGCGCAGTAAATGTCTTTACCAAAGTGGGTGACGGCAATGTACTGGCATTGATGGTAGCCGCAGGCAATGTGTTCACTCATATCGGAGATGGCGCAAGTGTTGCGCTGATGCTGGCAAAGGGCAATATCGCCACGAAAGTGGGTGATGGCATGACTCTGGCGGCGATGGTTGGCAAAGGTAATATCTTTACCCATGTGGGTAATGGAGAGACATTTGCCGCTATGATTGGCGGCGCCAATGTGTTGACCAAAGTCGGTAATGAGCTGACCGCCGCCTTAATGCTAGGGAAAGCCAATATCTATTCCCATGTGGGTAAGGGGACCAGTATTGGTTTGTTTGCCGGTGAACTAAACGTGATGACCAAAGTCGGTGAGGGGACAACGCTGGCGGCCATGTTTGGTAAAGCCAATATCATGACCCATGTGGGGGATGGCTTAACGGGTGTGTTAGCACTGGGTGAGGCCAATATCGTTACCAAAGTGGGTAATGATTTTATGGGCGTTGTTGCAGCGGCGAAAGCGAACGTTATCACCCACGTAGGCAACTCAACGACGGCGGCTGTTTTGCTTGGCAAAGGCAATATTCTGACCAAAGTGGGATACGGCACGACAGTCGGTCTGCTTATTTCCGATGTGGGTAACGTGATGACTCATGTCGGTGAGGGTACGACGGTGGGTTTTGCCAAAGGTAAAGCCAATCTGATTACCAAGATTGGAAACGGCAATGGAGTGAATGCGGCTTGGGGTGAAGCGAATATCCTGACTCAAGTGGGAAATGGCGACCGTTACAACTTCGCGAAAGGTAAAGCGAACATTGTTACCAAAGTGGGCAATGGGCAAGAAGTCACAGTGGTTCAGGGAGATGCCAACATCATCACCCATGTGGGTAACGGTGATGACTACATTGGAGCCTGGGGGCAAGCCAACGTTATCACTAAAGTCGGTGACGGGCGTAATGTGGTGCTTGCCAAAGGTAAGGCCAACATTGTCACTCAGGTGGGTAAGGGAGACAGCTTTAATGCCTTATGGAGCGAAGGCAATGTCGTCACCAAAGTGGGTGACGGTATGCAGGTTACGGCGGCAAAAGGGAAAGCTAACGTAACGACGACGGTAGGAAATGGCTTAAATATAACTGCTGCTCATGGTGACGCTAATATTAACACTCATGTGGGTGATGGTATTTCGGTTAACGTAGCGTGGGGAAAATATAACGTTAATACTAAGGTTGGCAATGGCCTCAATGTTGCGGTCATGAAAGGCCAGGGTAACGCCAATATTCAGGTTGGTCATGGCTTAGATGTTAATGCTTCTTATGCGCGCAACAACGTGGCGATTAAGATTGGCGATGGTGATTTTTACAGCCTGGCTGTGGCATCGAGTAATACAGAAAGCCACAAACTTGCCTCTTTCTTCGACAATATCAAACAAACTGTGCTCGGTGTGGGGGGCAGTCAGGCGATCAACTACTTGGTGCAGGGGGATGAAGCCAATACATCGGGTACTCATAAGGGCAGAGGTGCGATTAACTTAACTGAAGTTTCCTCCATTGATGGTTTTAAGATGGATGAAATCGATCAAGTTGGTTCGGATTTAAGCACTCGCCTAAGTGGTTCTGTGACGGCGGTAGAAGCGCCGAATATTGACTCAATAGAAAGTTCTTTAGCAGGCTCGTTGAATCGAAAAACGCGATCGGTATCGGATCGGAACGAAAATCTGATCATCAATGGCAATTTTGAACAAGGTAATCAAGGTTGGCAGTCAACTCATGGTGTTGAAGCATATAATGCGGCAAGTGCTTACGGGCTTGATAATGCTGGTCATGGAAAGCGAGTCAGTGAACTTGATGTGAATGTGAACACCACGCTTTCGCAAGAATTGCAAAATTTGTCTGAAGGTGAGGTGGTTTCACTGAGCTTTGACTTTGCAAAACGTTCAGGTCTTGCTTCCGGCGAGGGTATGGCGGTGCTATGGAATGGCGAAAGTATCTTCTCAACCTCTGATGGCGAGGCCGCATGGCAAAACAAGGCCCTGCAATTAACCGCACAAGAAGACACTAATCGAATCGAATTTAAAGGGACCGGTCGGGATGATGGGCTAGGTTATATCTTAGATAATGTCGTTGTGAAATCTGAGATGTCATTGATTTTGAATGGTGACTTTGAACGAGGTAATCAAAGCTGGCAATCGACCAATGGTGTTGAAGCATATAATGCGGCAAGAGATTATGGCCTTGATAACGCAGGTCATGGCTCACGGGTCAGTGAACTTGATGTGGATGTCAGTACCACTATTTACCAGGATCTGAAAAACCGGTTTGAAGGTGAAGTCATTTCACTGAGTTTCGATTTTGCAAAACGCGCAAATGTTGTTATGTCTAATGAAGGCATGGAAGTTATTTGGAATGGTGAAAGTAAATTTACCATTACTAATGGTGATACGGCATGGCAAAGTAAAACGCTGGAATTAATCGCTAAAGCAGGTACTAATCGCATCGAATTTAAAGGTATCGGCGATAGTAATGGTATTGGCTATATCTTGGATAACGTTGTTGCGAAATCTGTAGATACATTGCCAGCCAAGAGAGTTACTGAACATGCCAGACAAGATCAGGCGGCCAAGAATGCATTAAGTGATAAAGAAAAAGCCGAAAAAGATCGCCAATTCCTGGAACAAGAAAAAGAGAAACAACTGGCGGCGATTGAAAAATCGCAATCCCAATTGGAATCAACGGATCAGGCCGCGCTTAACCAGAGTGGGCTGGCGCAAAGTGATGCGGTAAAAGAAGAAGCTCAAGCGGTTACTGAAGAGCTGACTTCAATAGCTGACAGATTTAAAGAATTTAAAAGTAAGATTGATGATAGTCGCGAGTTAGACAGCCATTATCTCGACTATGCGAGGGGAATCTCTGAGGACGTCCAGAAACGGCTGGATGACATCAAACCAACATTAGAAAAACGGCTGGCAGAGATACATCGGGATACTATTGATACACAGCAAAAAGTAAAAGATGCCGTGGCGCTATCAGAATCAGGGGCCGAAAAGGGTAAACAAAATCGTGATAAGGCGATTCTTGATGGTGTAGATGCGCAATTCAAAGCGGATCAGAGAAAAGAAGAAGCACTTTCACAACAGCAGCAGGCAGAAAGGGCGAAGGATAACGCCGATATCGCCTGTCAGGATGCAGAAAAACGTGGTAAGCGTGATACTGCGGCGGCGGAAAGTAAAGCGGCTCAAACCCAAGCGGATGCTAAAGAGGCGAAACTGAGGGATTCCAAACCTGTTCGCATTGGCGCAAGCGGCAGCGGCTTGTTGGGGGAAAAAGCCTATGAGTCAACGGGCGCGGGAGAAACCGGCAGCCATATTGATCCTGAATCGATGTCAGAAGCGAGCAACCGATATTATCAAGGACTGACCGAAGAAGAATTGCAAGCGTTGAAGGATGCAAAACACGCTGTTAACCGGTTGCAGATTAACGCGGGAATGCGTGCAAAAAATACCGGTGTTTCGCTTACTTCTCAATCTGTTGCAACACCATCTGACAGCATTGCGTTACCTCCTTCGCATGAGACGCGTGAACTCATCAGAAAAGCGCCGATAATTTCTGGTATTAATCTGGAAGGATTGGGTAGCAGTAAAAAGAGGGCGATGGCTTCTTCCGTACTAAGTCGTGCACAAAAAATCGCCCACATCTACCGTTGGCTTGATAATGGTAACGCGGATACGTCGGATGAATATATTCCTGTTCCCGGATTTAAACGTGTTAATGCGGATATTTCCGATAAGACCAGACAACGGATGGTGACTTTTGTTGAAAGACATCTCAGAAATGCCAAAGTTAAAAACAACGTACCTGAGAATGAAGCTGCATCTTTAGCGAAACTGTTTGTTGACGCGACTCTGGATTATGACTGGGATAAACGAGTTGAGTTTATTGCCAAACTGGACCGTTATGGCTATAGCTTTGAAGCGGCCCGTGATGACAAAAGTATTGTTTCATTCTGGTCCGGGAAGAGTTTTAGAAGGCATCGAGATGTTCTTGAGGCAGCACAACCGGATGGTAAGAAAATTGTTTACGATGTCGATGTGCAAGGAAACGCTTTTGCGATTCAACTCAATCAGCAACTCATGCGCTGGGGAATTATGTACCTTTCTGATCCTGAAAATAGTGAACATAAAGCGCTAAGAGCGGCAATTGATGCTGCTACATATAGCAACACCGGTTTCTGGAGTTCCATCTATGCCGCAGGATCACGTGGTGATGTTTATTTGATCTCTGAGGGTGGCTTACGTCTTGGCAACTATTTCTGGAATGTTGAATTACCTGTATTGCGTAAACTGCAACGTGAAGGATTAGTAGGTGAAATTCTATTGCTGGATAAGCCGGCAAGTGAATATAAAGGGCTGCCTACAAAATCGATTGGCCGCAGATTAACAGAAGCGGGTATTACTGTGCGGGCGCGGTTTGATGCTTTGACGATTGAAGAGCAGAAAAAACGGCTGGCGGTTAATCCCGACGGCTATAAAGCTGATACCGTTGTTGATCTCGATATTAACCTCAGCGCTGTTGACACGATGCTGAATCAAGCATTGCCGTTTTATGGATTACGTACAGAACGTAACTTATTAGTGCAAAAGAGTAATGAAGGATTTGAGGTGCGTTCATGGCCAGGTAATGGCAATGAATTTAAGAGAATCATTGTAAAAAATACCACCAGTAATAATCTGCTTAAAGCGGTTGAACGTTTTATTCTGGCTAATTACGACAATTATGCGCAATTACCTGATGAGTTATATTTCATTGAAGATCGGATTATATCTCATCATCAAGGACATACTCGAATTCTGACCGAGAAAGTGAATGGCATCTGGAAGCCGGTGCCGAAATTGATGTCGGTGAGTGAGTTCCAGGAAGCTGCATCCGTTGCAGGTAAAATTCGTGGCGACAGTTACCAAAAAGTCATTGATGCGTTAGAGAGTTATCACCATGTCTGGCAAGGAAGAAAAGACTATGAACTGGATGTGATTGAAAAATTATCCGATTTACGCCAACAGGTTGAAGGTTATCTCTTAGGTCATCCTGACTCAAGTCGTGTACCGGCAATGAAGGCTTTGTTGTCTCAAATTGACACGCGCTTTGAAGAGTCGACGGTGCTTGCTCAATCCACTGTGAGAATCCCAGATCAAGGCGATTTCAGTAGTCTGTATGATAAGCTTGGCAGTGCCAATCTTAAGGATTCGAAACATCTTTATGTTGATGAAAATGGTGATTTTGTCACTCGGGGTAAGGCAAATATTCATATTAACCAGAAAGCGGAAAGTGCTGATAAAGCGGTTGATCAAGTCAAAGCGGCGGTTATTAAAGAATATGGTCAAGATATTTCAGCTGCCGTCTTCTCGAATCTGAAAGCCAGTGATTTATCGAATGATGGTAAAGGTATTGATATCTCTGGTTTAAGAAAGATCCATCAGGCGATTGAGAATGTGTTGATACCTTCTGGTTCTCAGAGCAAAGATCATAATGTGGAAAAGAAAAGCTTATTCCAGGAAGTGGGTTATGCCATTTTTGACATTAAAGCAGATGGAAAACAATTGGCTGATTACTCATTCCACTTTAGTCAGAATGAGGATTTATTGGGGGAGCTTAAGAAGCTTGTTCCAGAAATTGGTAATGTGCTTGTGACCAAGGGCAATGACGTTCAGTCCAAAGAGTTTCTGGAAGGAATATGCTTTGCTTTGTCTTCCCGCTATATGATGGAAGAACGGGTGAATGGCGTGGGAGGCGGAAAAGCTTATATGGAGTGGTTGAAGGATGTCGCTAAAGCCTACAACGACAACTCCGTGAATAAGAAAACCGACATCAACTCCGTTGAATCTTCTTTGCTTAACCGATATCGCCGTCAGAAACTCGGCCCGGCGATGGAAAAGTTGTTGTCAATACAACATTTTCAACATCTTGATGCAGGCAGTTTAATCGAGAAAGCGAAAGGGAATATTGATTATAGCGCAAGGCTAAAAGCAAATGGATTAACCGGGGCGAGGATCGGTGATCCGCTGAATTATGAGGTTAATGGCTATGAATCTGTGATGGAGCAACTGCGCAATGTGAAGCAATCGACTTATATGATGTTTATGTCTGAAGATCATGCGATGTCGGTTGTTGTACATAAGAACGAAGCTCAAACAATCTGGTCATTCTTTGATCCTAACTTTGGCGCTAAATCGTTTGATAACTATGATGATTTTCACCGTTTTATGGATTCTTTCCATAAGGGCATGATCACGGGTTACCGATCGCCTATAGGTTATAAATATACTTCTGCCAACCCCGAGGACAGTGCGAAATCGAGCTTCAATATTAACTATAATACATTTGAAGACAGCGCTATTACGGGTTATGACAATACGTGGAAACAGGCGCGTGAGGGTGAACAAAATCATGTATTGCACGCACTGAAAGAGCAGAAAATCGTGTTTTCGCTGGATTCAGGTGTCAAAGGGTGGATCGCGGATTACCGTGAAAATGTCGTCACTCTGGAAGTCATGGATACGAAAGGCCAAAAGGTTTTTGTGGAAGTTGAAAGTAACAACTTTAAACAAGCCGCCAGTTTAGTACAGTTGAATATTAGTAAGATATTTGCTGATCCAACCGTCAGTAAATTGACACTGAAAGACTCAGAGAATGATGCTGCTGCGGTGTCTGTGCTGGAAAAATTATCGTCGGACGCTGTTCTAAAAAACAAAGATGTCGAATCCTGGGAGCGCATTTCAGTTACACCACAAACCGATGGCCGAGAGACGCGTTTTGATGGTCAACTCATTATCCAGATGGAGGATGATCCTGTAGCTGCCAAAGCAGCGGCCAATCTGGCGGGTAAACACCCGGATTCTAGCGTAATTGTTCAGCTTGATTCTGAGGGTAAATACCGAGTTGTTTATGGTGATCCGGCTAAATTATCAGGCAAATTGCGTTGGCAGATTGTGGGGCATGGTCGTAGCGAATCAGAGCAGAATAACACGCGTCTGAGTGGTTACAGTGCCGATGAGCTGGCAATAAAACTCAAACAATTTACTCAGAGTTTTAGTCAGGTGGGTAAACCAGACCACATTAGCATCGTGGGTTGCTCGCTGATTAATGATGACAAACGAGATGGTTTTGCTCGTCATTTTATCACCGCCTTAAAGGAGCAAGATATTCACACGACTGTTTCGGCTCGTCGTAGTGAAGTTGCCGTTGATGTGACTGGTCGTAAATTTACCCGAGATGAAAATGATCAATGGATCAATAACCTGACTGATAACAAAGTCGTATTGAACTGGAATGAAAAAGGCGAACTTGAAACTCATTCAGAGCGAGTGCGTCGCAATATTGCTGAAAGCGATATCAATCTTTCTCGTATCGGTATCGCGGATGCAGATATGCCAGCCAAAGGTGCGATTGTGGATAATGCGGATATTTTCACTGCACCTGAGAAACGTAAAAATAAAATTGAAACCGATTCAAGTCATCTAGCGAATAACCAGCTAAGTTACTCGGGCAATATTCAGGTGAATGTGGGAAATGGTGAATTTACCGCGCTCAATTGGGGAACATCGAACGTTGGCATCAAAGTCGGTGTTGGCGGCTTTAAGTCATTGGCCTTCGGAGATAATAATGTGATGGCGCACATCGGCAATGGCGACAGTCAACATAGCTTCGATATTGCCGGTTATCAGGCGCTTGAAGGGGCGCAAATGTTTATTGGCAATCGTAACGTCAGTTTCAACCAAGGCCGTAGCAATGACCTGATTGTGATGATGGATAAATCCCTGCCGACGCCACCGTTGGTTAATTCATTTGATGGCGCAGCCCGTATTTCTGGAATATTGCAAAGTATTGCCCATTCTGGTGAAGAGCAGGACTGGCTAGCGGCGCAAGATCAGCAATGGACAATCGCTGGCGCGAAAAAATTTGTTCAGGATATGTCTGGTTTGGACCAAACCAGCAGTGTTGACTATAAGACGCTGGTTGATTTGGATTCTCAACATGAACGTAGCAGCCGTGGTTTGAAAAGTGATACTGAAGCAGCGCTGAATAAGAAATTCAACCAGTGGCTAGGCGGTCATGGCAACAGCGTTGATCCAGGCAAAATGAGCCGTGCAGATAAATTCCGTCAGGCTAATGAGAAACTGGCATTCAACCTTGCGGTCGGGGGACAAGGTGCGGATATTCAGGTGACTACGGGTAACTGGAACTTTATGTTCGGTGACAATATCCAGTCGATTCTCGATACTAACCTGGGTTCATTGTTTGGTTTAGCGACTCAGCAATACTCGACAACTGGTATAGCGAAAACAACGTTTACCTATAATCCGCAGGATTTGCCACGCCAGCTTAAGAACAAATTGCTTGGTCGGTTAGCCAGTGTGAATGCGGATACCACTTTAGCGGATATCTTTGATGTGGATTACACTGCCGATGGTGGTATTGTCTCCCGTGGAGGCGAGCCAGTGGATGGTGTGGCTATGCTAAAAGAGATGATTGAAGTTATTGGAGAATTCGGTGGCGAACAACTGAAAGTTTTCACTGATCCAGATAAATTGCTCGACGATCTGAAATCTCACCTCAATATGGGGACGGATGGCATTAAATCCTTTGCTGAGAGTCATGGCTTGAAACAGAAAGAGCCTGATGAAAATGAAAAAACGCAGAGCGGTATGCCAACTACTGTAGAGACGGATAACACCAAACCAGAGCGTGCATTTGGTTTTCATTCGCTGAATTTGCCTAACTTGTTTGCGACGATGTTCAGCAAAGATAAACAAGAAGAGATGAAGTCATTAGTGACCAATCTGAAAGAAAATCTAACCGCAGATCTGCTTAATATGGAGCAGAAAACCTTTGATTTCTTGCGTAACAGCGGTCATCTACAAGGGGATGGCGATATCCATGTTTCGTTGGGGAACTATAACTTCAACTGGGGCGGTGATGGTAAAGATCTTGGCGCCTATCTGGGTGATAACAACAACTTCTGGGGTGGGCGCGGTGATGATGTTTATTATTCAATCGGCACTTCCAACATCTTTACCGGCGGTGAAGGCAATGATCTGGGCGTCTTGATGGGGCGTGAGAACTGGATGTTCGGCGGTAATGGCGATGATACCGCAGTAGTAGCTGGTCGTATTAACCATGTATTTATGGGTGAAGGTAATGACCAAACGTTTGTCTTTGGCGAAGGCGGCTTAATCAATACCGATAAGGGGCAGGATTACGTCGTTGCCTCAGGCAACTACAACCGGGTGGATACCGGGGAAGATCAAGATTATGTCGTGACCATTGGTAATAATAATCGGGTTGAATTGGGTGCAGGCCATGACTTTGCCAGGGTATTTGGTAATGACAATCAGATTGACGGCGACGCCGGTAACGATGTCATTAAGCTGATGGGTTACCATGCGGTGATTAATGGTGGAGAAGGCGATGACCATCTGATAGCAGCCGCTATTTCGAAGTTCAGCCAGTTTGATGGCGGTAATGGTCAAGATCTGTTGGTGTTAGGAGGTTATCAGAACCGCTTCCAGGGTGGTGCAGGTGCAGATAGTTTTGTGGTTAGTAATAAGCTGATTGACAGTCAGGTTGATGATATCAATGTAGAAGATATCATCGTCTTTGACGGTATTAACTGGCAAGACCTATGGTTCCAACGCAGCGGATATGATTTGGTGTTATCAGTAAACCGCCATACTGAGGATAAAACCGCTCAGGGTGCATTTGAATCAATAGGTTCAGTTACCTTTAGTGATTACTTTAATGGCCATCGTGCCAAACTAGTGACTCAGATGGGGGATAAGAATTCATCGGGAGAGCGTGAGTTTACTGCTCTATCGGATAATGCAGTTGATACCTTGATCCAATCAATGAGCAGTTTTGCTTCGACAGCGGGCGATAATGGTTTTATTGAAAATCTGGACAATAGGGCGAAAATTGCCATTACAACGGCGTGGGCAGATACCACTATTGGCAAGGCGAAGTTTGCGTAATTAATTCCCTGGAATAAAAGTAAAATAATAATAAAAATGGTTCACTGAATTGGTGAGCCATTTTTTGCTATTGACTGACTAAGGGGTATTTTTATTAATGAATTTTATTTATCATTATTATTTCCTTACTGAAAAAGTAGGATATTATTATCTCATTTACTTACACAATTTAAATGGTTATAATCTGTGGGGTTATTTATGGAAATGGAACAAAGTAATTGATGAAAATTTGTATCTTAGTTTATAAGTGACTTTATTATCTTATCTGTATGTTCCATATTCTTATGGAACATATATCTGCACTAAATGTCTTTTTGGATTTTTTCTTGATTTTATTCGATGGATTTATTTGAAAGTGTTTATAGAGGCATCAGTTTGAAAATTTTCTGAACTTAGTATTTTTCTTGCTATATACAATGCATTTTATTAATAAATTACTTTTGGAAAGAAGCATGTCTGATAAGTTCGTGCAAATAATCTCTGATGTTAATTTTAATAGCGATTTTTTTCTTTATTTAATTTATTGCTATTAAAAAGTAAGAAGATTTCACTGTTTCGTGACAACTTAAATATTCAAAATAACTGCTCTATCCATTAGATGCAGTGGTTTTCTGCTTAACCTCAATGATACATTAAAGGGCTATTGATGGGTAAATCATCGAATAGAAGTACAGAGTACTTCTTTACTGGAAAATATTACGACGATAATGATGGTAATAGTATTACTGCTATTGGTATTGGTGGTGAAGTTTATGCTTATGGCGGAGATGATGATGTTACTGTTGGTTCATTAAAGGTCGATGTATACCATACAGATGGTGAACTTTCGGTAAAGGGAGCTTCAGGTTATACCGGTATTCGTAAAACGGGAAATGGCGGCTTGTCATTTACAGGCGCCTCCGGTGCGGCTTTTATTGATCACACCGGTGAAACGGGAAATTTATATTATTCGGGTGCTGCTGGTTATAATAAACTGACTCGTAAAGGTTTATCTGGTAATACCAGTTTTAAAGGGGCTGGCGGATATAACGAATTATGGCATGAAACTGATCAGGGAAATATCTATTTTGCCGGTGCAGGAGCTGCTAACGAAATTGATCGTACCTGGTTTAACGATTATCAAGGTACTCAGGGAGATGTGACATTTAATGGCGCAGGCGCTGCAAATAGTATCGATTCGCGGATAGAAAGCGGCGACATTACTTTGAATGGTATTGGCGCTGATAACCATATTGTGCGCAAAGGTAGAAAAGGCAACATTATCTTACGTGGAGCGGGGGCGGCAAATCGCATTGAACGTATACGCTATAGCGAAGATGGGTATAAACAGACTCATGGCAATATTATTCTTGAAGGTGCGGGTGGTTATAACAAACTCTATTCTGATGTTGCTCACGGTAATATTCATTTCACTGGCGCAGGGGCGTATAACGAAATTACCCGAACAGGTGCGAAAAATGAAATAGCATTTGCTCAGGCTAAAGATATTATTATGACATCAGCAATAATGGAGGGACGCTGGATTCAACAATCTCAGCAGGTTAAAGCAGTTAAATCCGTTGTAGAGCCTGATACTTATCTCTTTGCTGTTGCCAATGAGGTTAACACTAAAGTTGTTGCTGTGCGGCTGCAAAATAATCCTGATACCGGTAAGCTTCGTTATTATGCGACTTCTTGGTATAAGGAGGGGGATCATCTTAAGGATATTGCTAAGGAAAATATTAATGTAAATAATGGATTTGTCCCTGTTAAAGGAGAAGGTGCTATTACGCTTGCCGATATTAACTTTGTATATCGACAAGGAACCACGATACAGGGTGTTGAAGAGGCATTATTAACCGATAAATGGGTGAATTATGCTGATGGTAATAACATTAAAGCAGAAGATGTCACACTGGGCGGCGCAAAAATAGGAGGATATGCGATTTCTTCTGATGGACTGAAAATCGATGTCTCTCCGGTTAAATCCAATGAACAGCCGAATACTTATGTATATGCAATATTTCTGGACCCTTACACCAAAGTGGTTGAAGTTAAATTGGCGAATGATTATGAAACAGGAAAACTGAAATATATTGCAAAATCTTGGTATAAAAAAGGTGACCATACTAGCCGTATAGCGAACGAAAATTTTTCTTATCCTGGTGGTTATCGATCAATAGGGGCTGGTTATACGTTAAGTCAGCTTCATTATGATTTAAATATAGCGGATGATATTGCTGATTGTTTGACGGATCTTAAAAGTTATTCCGAGCAAGATCTTATCGAATCATCAAAGAGTGGTGGGGATAGCTCCGGTGATATTTATTTCAACGGCGCAGGTGGTGGAAACGTTATTAAATCCAATGTGACGCACGGTAATATTGATTTCACCGGAGCGGGAGCGGCTAACGTTATTCTGCACAGTTCAACATTCGGTAATACCTATTTTGACGGGGGCGGTGGGGCTAACGTCATTGTGAAAAACGGTGAAGAGGGCAATCTAACATTCCGTGGCGCGGGTTTCGCCAATGTCCTTGTTCATCAAAGCCAGCATGGAGAAATGGATATTTATGCTGGTGGCGCGGCAAATGTTCTTGTGCGGGTCGGGGATGGACGATATCTGGCTCATCTTCTGGCCTATGGCAATATCTCAATTCACAAAGGCAACGGTAACAGCCGGGTGCTGATGTTGGGCGGGTACAACACGCATACCCAAATAGGCGATGGCAACGCGAACTGGGTCGGCGCAGGCGGTTTTAATCTTATCACTCAGGCAGGAAAGGGGGACATCTCTTCAGTACTCTTGGGCGGTGCTAACGTGCTAACTAAACTTGGCGCCGGAGATCTGGTTTCAGGGATGTTCGGTGGCGCCAATATTACCAGCCATCTCAGTGATGAAACTGAAACCGCCAATACTATTGCCGTTGCGTTGGGCGGAGCCAATATTCTCACCAAAAAAGGGAAAGGCAATGCGCAGGCGGTAATGGGCGGCGGTGCAAACGTCCTCACGCATCTGGGGGACGGTAACACAATGGGCGTTATGCTGGGTGGCGCTAATGTGTTGACCAAAGTCGGAAAGGGTGACACGACCGGCATCATGTTTGGGATGGGTAACGTGTTGACCCATGTTGGCGACGGTTTGACATTGGGCGTGATGGCTGCGGTAGGGAATATCTTCACCAAAGTCGGGGATGGAACATCGATTGCGGTCATGATTGGCGCAGGCAACCTGTTTACCCATGTCGGCAAAGGAGACGCATGGGCGTTAATGGGCGGCGCAGTAAATGTCTTTACCAAAGTGGGTGACGGCAATGTACTGGCATTGATGGTAGCCGCAGGCAATGTGTTCACTCATATCGGAGATGGCGCAAGTGTTGCGCTGATGCTGGCAAAGGGCAATATCGCCACGAAAGTGGGTGATGGCATGACTCTGGCGGCGATGGTTGGCAAAGGTAATATCTTTACCCATGTGGGTAATGGAGAGACATTTGCCGCTATGATTGGCGGCGCCAATGTGTTGACCAAAGTCGGTAATGACCTGACCGCCGCCTTAATGCTAGGGAAAGCCAATATCTATTCGCATGTGGGTAAGGGGACCAGTATCGGTTTGTTTGCCGGTGAACTAAACGTGATGACCAAAGTCGGTCAGGGGACAACGCTGGCGGCCATGTTTGGTAAAGCCAATATCATGACCCATGTGGGGGATGGCTTAACGGGCGTGTTAGCACTGGGTGAGGCCAATATCGTTACCAAAGTGGGTAATGATTTTATGGGCGTTGTTGCAGCGGCGAAAGCGAACGTTATCACCCACGTAGGCAACTCAACGACGGCGGCTGTTTTGCTTGGCAAAGGCAATATTCTGACCAAAGTGGGAGAGGGGACGACAGTCGGTCTGCTGGTGTCTGATGTAGGCAACGTTATGACTCATGTCGGTGATGGTACGACGGTGGGTTTTGCCAAAGGTAAAGTCAATCTGATTACCAAGATTGGAAACGGCAATGGAGTGAATGCGGCTTGGGGGGAGGCGAATATCCTGACTCAAGTGGGAAATGGCGACCGTTACAACTTCGCGAAAGGTAAAGCGAACATTGTTACTAAAGTGGGGAATGGACAAGAAATCACGGTGGTTCAGGGAGATGCCAACATCATCACCCATGTGGGTAAGGGTGATGACTACACCGGAGTTTGGGGGCAAGCCAACGTTATCACTAAGGTAGGAGATGGACGCAATGTGGTGCTTGCCAAAGGTAAGGCTAACATTGTCACTCAGGTGGGTAAAGGAGACAGCTTTAACGCCTTATGGAGCGAAGGCAATGTTGTCACCAAAGTGGGTGACGGTATGCAGGTTACGGCGGCGAAAGGGAAAGCTAACGTAACGACGACGATAGGAAATGGTTTAAATGTAACCGCTGCGCATGGTGACGCTAATATCAACACCCATGTGGGTAATGGTGTTTCGGTTAACGTGGCGTGGGGAAAATATAACGTTAATACCAAAGTTGGCAATGGTCTCAATGTTGCGGTCATGAAAGGTCAGGGTAACGCCAATATTCAGGTTGGTGATGGTCTGGCTATCAACGCCTCTTATGCACGTAATAACGTGGTGGTTAAGATTGGTAATGGTGATTTCTACAGCTTCTCTGCGACAGAAAGCAGCAAACTTTCCTCCCTGTTTGAACAGATCAAACAGACAACATTGGGTGTGGGAGGCAGTCAGGCGATCAATTATCTGGTGCAGGGGGAGGAGGCCAACACGTCTGGCGCCCATAAAGGCCGAGGCGCGATTAATTTAGCGGAAGTTTCTGCTATTGATGGCTTTCAGATGGATGAGATTACTCCGATAGATTCAGATTTAAGTGATCATTTCAGTGGTTCTGTAACAGCCGTGGAGACGCCTGATATCAGTTCAATAGAAGGTGCTTTGAGTCGAAAAACGCGATCGATATCAGAGTCAGCTCAGAATGAAAATCTGATCGTCAATGGCGATTTTGAACAAGGTGAGTTGGGTTGGCAGTCAACCAATGATATAGAGGCATATAATTCGGCGAGTGATTATGGTCTTGATAATACCGGTTATGGTGAACGAGTCAGTGAATTTAATGTTGATAAAAACACCGTAATTTGGCAGGAATTACAAAATTTGTCTGAAGGAGAAGTGGTTTCACTGACTTTTGATTTTATGAGTCATTTAGAGATGGTGGGGAGTGAGTTGAATGACAATGGAATAGTCGTGTTATGGAATGGTAAGTCTGTATTCTCAGCTTCTGGGGAGCGAACGATGTGGCGCACCCAGAAACTCGATTTAATGGCGGAAGCGGGTACTAACCGGATTGAATTTAAAGGTACAGGCCAGAATGATGGATTAGTCTATATCTTAGACAAGATCGTTGTGAAATCTGAGACGTCACTGATTGTGAATAGTGACGAACAAGGTAAATTAGGTTGGCAGTTAACCAATAATATTGCGGTACATAGCCCAGTGAGTGCTGATGGGCCTGATCATCCGGGTTATGGCGAACGAGTCAGTGAACTTGATGTTGATAAAAACACCACCATTTACCAGGATTTGCAAAATCGTTCTGAGGGAGAGGTGATTTCTCTGAGTTTTGATTTTGCTAATCGTCCCGATGCTTATTCTGCCGACAATGGTATGGATGTTTTCTGGAACGGCAAACTTGTATTCTCGACTTTTGGCGACGCAGCGAAATGGCAAAATAAAACACTAGAACTGATAGCAAAAGCAGGTAGTAACCGAATTGAGTTTAAAGGAACCGGTTTGGATGATGGCGTAGGCTATATTCTGGATAACGTTATTGCAAAATCTGAGAACTCACGACAAGCCAATATTATTACCGAACATGTGAAACAGGGTAAAGCGGCGCAAAATGCATTAAGCGATAAAGAAAAAGCAGAAAAAGATCGCCAACTGTTGGAACAGGAAAAAGAGAAACAACTGGCAGAAATTGCGAAATCGCAATCCCAATTGGAATTAACGGATCAGGAAGCAGTTAGCCGAAATGGGCTGACACAGCGTAATACGATAGCAGAGGAAGCGCAGGCAGAAACTGACAAACTGGTTTCTATGACGCAAGGCTTGGATCTGCTTGATGACTATGCTAATTACAGCGGCAAATCAGGTGACCAGTGGCGCGATCAATTTGCGGGTAAATTCTTGGACCGTATTCAGGATGAGTTGAATTACACCAAATTTATTACTCAGAAAAGATTAGCTAATGCTCAACATACTATTACGGATAACCAACAACGAGTAAAAGAAGCGGTTGCGAAATCCGAGGCTGGCGTAGCACAAAGCGAGCAGCATCATGCCAGTGTAAAACAAGATATTGCAGAGGCTCAGGAAAAAGCGGCGTTAAGAAAAGAAGAGGCATTATTGCAGCAACAGCGGGCCGAAAAAGCGGGAAATGACGCGAATATCGCCTGTCAGGAGGCGGAAAATCGGGGTAAACGTGATACTGCGATGGCTGAAAGTAAAATTGCCCAAGTACAAACAGATGCCAAAAGAGCAAAACAGAGTGATGCCAGACCTGATCGTATCGGCGCCAGTGGTAGCGGTTTATCTGGCGAAGCCTACGAATCGATAGATGCAGGGGAAACTGGTAGCCATATTGATCCCGAATTCATGCTGGAAGTTGAAAACAGATTCTACAAAGGGTTAACCGAAGAAGAGCTACAGGGATTGTTTAGTGCTAAACAAGTAGTTGATCGTCTACAGATAAATACGAGTATTCGTGCAGAAAATACTGGTGTCTTAACGACCCCCAAATTTACCCAAGTACCGCCTGACGACCTGCTCATTCCCACGTCGAACAGTTCGGGGGAGCTTAGCAGAAAAGTGCCGCGGATTTCAGGCATTAATCTGGAATCGTTGGGAAATGATGTCAAGGTGGAGCAGAAAAATTCCGCTATATTTGAAAATGTAAAATTTAATTTATTGAAAGAGGGAAATAAGCTATTTATCAATCCCAATGTAAGAACATTGGGGCGGAAAAGGCAGCTTAGTAAAGCGCTGGTTGTTGTGCGTGATACTTTCTATAAAACGATGAGTCATTTCGATGAAGAGCATGTATTGCTGTTTGAACAGGCGATAACTGATTGGCAACAGCGTAGCCCAAAGGAATTTGCGCTACGCGCCAGTCAGGTGAACTTAGTACGTTTTAAAATAGGCCGCATGATTGAACACTTGCAAGCCCAGAGAGCCGAATCCGCAGGCGTGCTTGGAATTGCCGTGCCGCCTCAACGCGCTGAACAACTGAATCAATGGGTAATATTTGATGGAACCGGACGTGTTGTCGGTTTAAAAGGCGGTATAACACAAAACGAAATTAATCATCTTATTGAGTGGCAGATGACCCCGTTGACCCGCACGAATTCAACCGCTGAACGGGAAGCGCCGAAAACCGAAAACGAAAGTCTGATTGCTTTTATGAGTCGATTGGAGACTGCTAATATCCCGGAAGCGCTGCCTTTGATTGGACGGGCGAGAAAACTCTGGCTCACTGGACAAGTCACATCGCAGGAAACTATCAAATTATTTGATGATGCTGCCGGCCAGTTACAGGCATACCCTGAGTTACATGCTTTGGTATTGTCATTACAGACTGATGCTCACAGAAAAAAGTCAACTACCCAATATATTGACAACTTATTTGGTCGTCGTTTTGATTCCGAATTGGCCCATACTCTGGTGAAAACGGCATCACCGGATGCGATAGCGGCCTCCAGACAGATAGGACAATTCCTGGTGCAGGAGTTTGAGTCGTATATGCAAAGTACTACTGGCTCCACTGTACGTGACGGGCAGATTGCTATCAGGATGCAAGCTTTTGCCGAAAGAATTAAAAAGGATATTCGCCCTTGGTTCAGTCGGGTGCCAGAACTGACTACATTCCTGCAAAAACCGACCTTTGATAACTTTAAGATCATGATGACTAAGGTGGATAACGGTTTTGAAATGATCAAAATTCCGTTTCTGGCAGTAAAAATGTCGAACATTGATGGAATGGGATTACATTCATCTCAATGGAAGGCGGAAGCGGACATGTTCTATCGGGAGGAGATCTATAAGGCGCGTTCCACCAGTAGTAAGTTAACTAATATGGCGGATGTTACCTATAAAGTGAAGTTAACTGAACAGCAAACCAATGATTATGGCATTGCACTGCCTTACCAGCCATCCGGTGATCAATATGAGGATTTCCTGTATGGCAGAAAGGTGGCGGCGGGCAGAGTGCTGACGCCTGGGCAGGAAACAACACTTGAGCGTAACGCCTTGGCGCAAGGGCATTCCGTGGTGACGGGGGCATCTGGATCGACCAATATCATGGTTCATCTCAATGACTATATTGCTAGTCAAGATCCCTCTTTCTCGCAGGAGCAGGCATATCTTAATACTTTGGTGTTCCTGGTCTTTGATGGCGGTCATTCGGTTAATGAAAGTTTGGTGGTTTACAAAGCGTTGCAGGAGACCGGTGATGAGCGCAGGCAGGTACTGCAAAACTACACCGCCAGTTATACGGATCTGATGGATATTGCCGGAGATAAAGGAGAACGATGGATAAATCAGGCATTAAATAGTGCATTTGAGAAAACTCAACACCTTTATCGAGAAAATACCCCTGAGAGAGAACAGAATGACTCTCCGGTGGAAGCATTGCAGGCGTTATCGGGCAAGCATGGAGCGTCAGAGTCGGTATTAATTGAGGATGATGGCGCTTCGCCACAGGATAAAGCCTCTTTAAACCCATTGACCCGATTCTTTAACAACGAACTGTATGGTTTTAAAGAAGAGCGTCGCTATATCAGTGATGAGACGCAAACCATTCTTGATGATGCTGTTGCTAATGGCACATCAAGCAAAATCACCCTAAAAGGCGAAGGGGGACGTTTAACCGGATATTATCATCAGGGTGACATAAAACCAGATGAGATCTCGACGGCAGCAGAGAAAAAAGTTGTGCTTTTCCTTCATGGCTCGGGTTTATCTGCGGAAGAGCAAGCTCATGATATCCAAAGCCACTATCAAAATCAGGGCATTGATATACTTGCTGTCAACATGCGGGGCTATGGTGGTAGTGATGGTAACCCCGGTGAACAAGGGTTTTATCAGGATGCCCGGACGATGTTTCGCTATTTGGCGCAAGATCGCGGTATTAAGCCGGGTAATATTATCATTCATGGTTATTCCGTCGGTGGACCGGTGGCGGCTGATCTTGCCCGATATGCGGCGCAAAATAATCAAGCGGTGTCAGGTTTGTTACTCGACAGGCCAATATCGAGTATGACCAAAACCATCACTGCGCATGACGTACCAAACCCTGGCGGCGTGATTGGGGCATTGGCAAAAGCGATGAATGGACAATTTTCAGTAGAAAAAAACCTCAAAGGCTTGCCGGTCAATACGCCGATCATGTTGTTAACTGACAATCAAGGTCTAGGGCATGAGGGGGAAAAGCTGCGAGCAAGATTGACCGCTGCGGGTTATCGCGTATCGGGTGAACAAACCTTTTATGGTCATGTCGAGAGTGGTGCTTTAATGAGCCAATATGCTGATAGGATTGTCTCGACGCTGTCCGGTTCTCAGAGTAAAAATCGGGATATGGTGAAGAACTCGCTGCAAAAGAGTGACAATCGAGGGACACGCTTTGGCAGTCAGATCATTATTCAGATGGAGAATGACCCGATTGTAGCGAAAGCGGCGATCAATCTGGCGAGTAAACACCCGGATTCCAGTGTGGTGGTTAAACTTGATGCCGATGGCAAATATCATGTTATTTATGGTGATCCGACCAGATTATCAGGCAAATTACGTTGGCAGGTTGTTGGTCATGGACGTGAAGAATCGGCACAAAATAACACTCGCTTGAGTGGCTACAGTGCCGATGAGTTGGCAATAAAACTGAAACAGTTCAGCCGGAACTTTAACCAAGCGGGTAAACCTGATCGCATCAGCATCGTGGGTTGTTCGCTGATTAGTGATGATAAGCGGAATGGTTTTGCCTATCGCTTTATTACCGCCTTAGATAAACAAGGCATCCGTAGTGATGTTTCAGCGCGTCGTAGTGAAGTGGCTGTTGATGCGACAGGTCGTAAATTTACCCGCGATAAAAATAACCAGTGGGTTAACAAATTGAACGATAACAAACTGGTGTTGCGCTGGAATGAACAGGGTGAACTAACGACCACGACAGAAAGGTTGCGACGTGGTGTGGCTGAGAGTGATATAAACCTTGCTAAGGTGGGGTACACAGAAGCTGATTCAATAACCAAAGGGGCAATTGCGAATAACCATGATGTTTTCACTGCGCCAGGGAAGCGCAAAAACAGGATAGAGCTTGGTTCAAATCCTCAATTGGATAAGTCGCTGAGTTATACCGGCAATATACAGGTGAATGTAGGCGACGGTGAATTTACCGCGATCAACTGGGGAACATCGAACGTAGGCGTCAAAGTGGGTACGGGTGGTTTTAAGTCACTGGCCTTTGGCGACAACAATGTGATGGTTCACATCGGGGATGGCGACAGTAAGCACAGCGTTAATCTGGGGGGGTATCAAGCACTTGAAGGGGCGCAGATGTTTATTGGCAACCGTAACGTCAGCTTCAACCACGGTCGCAGTAATGACCTGATTGTCATGATGGATAAATCCATCCCTACGCCACCGTTGGTTAATCCATTTGATGGTGCTGCCCGTATTACCGGCGTACTGAAATCTATTGCTCATTCCGGCGAAGAGTGGAACTGGTTGGCGGCGCAAAATCGGCAGTGGACGTTATCTGGAGCGAAAAAATTTGTGCGGGACATGTCTGGTTTAGACCAAACCAGCAGCGTTGACTATAAGACGCTAGCTGATTTGGATTCTCAACATGAGCGTAGTAGTCGCGGTTTGAAAAGTGATGCAGAATCAGCATTGAACAAAAAATACCACCAATGGTTAAGTGGACACGGCAACAATATTGATACCGGCAAAATGAGCCGTGCGGATAAATTCCGTCAAGCTAATGAGGAACTGGCTTTCAATTTTGCGGTAGGTGGTCAAGGGGCGGATATTCAGGTCACAACCGGTAGCTGGAACTTTATGTTCGGTGACCATATTCAATCGATTCTGGATACCAACCTGGGTTCTCTATTTGGTTTGATGACGCAGCAATATTCAACGACAGGCATAGCGAAGACAACATTTACTTACAATCTACAAGACTTACCGCGTCAACTTAAAAACAAACTGCTTGGTCGGTTAGCCAGTGTAAATGCAGATACCACTTTAGCGGATATTTTTGGTGTGGATTACACCCAGGAGGGACAGATTGTTGCCCGTACCGGAGAACCTGTTGATGGTAAAGCTATTTTGCAAGAGATGCTGGAAGTGATTAAGCAGTTTGGTGGTGATCAACTACGTGCCTTCACTGATCCGGATAAATTGATTGATGGTTTGAAACAGAACGCCAATATGAATGCAGAGAGTATTGACTCATTTTTTGTCAGTCATGGGCTGAAAGAGAAAGCGCCTGACGACAAGCGGGAAAAAAGTGTGCCGGGCGCCGCCAACAGTGGGAATATTCAGACTAATAACAAACCAGAGCGTGCATTGGGCTTTAATTCGCTGAATTTGCCTAACCTATTTGCGACGATATTCAGCAAAGATAAACAAGAAGAGATGAAATCGTTAGTGAGCAATCTGAAAGAGAATCTAACCGCAGATTTGCTCAATATGGAGCAGAAAACCTTTGATTTCTTGCGTAATAGCGGTCATTTGCAAGGGGATAGCGATATCCATGTCTCGTTGGGGAACTACAACTTCAACTGGGGCGGCGACGGTAAAGATCTCGGTGCTTATCTGGGCGATAACAACAACTTCTGGGGTGGACGTGGTGATGATGTTTATTACTCAATCGGCACCTCCAACATCTTTACCGGTGGTGAAGGTGATGACCTCGGCGTTCTGATGGGACGTGAAAACTGGATGTTTGGCGGTAGCGGCGATGATACCGCAGTGGTAGCTGGACGCATTAACCAAGTCTTTATGGGAGAAGGTAATGATCAATCCTTTGTTTTTGGCGAAGGTGGCTTTATTGATGCCGGTAACGGGCAGGACTACGTTGTCACCTCTGGCAACTACAACCGGGTAGATACTGGGGAAGGCCAGGATTATGCTGTGACTATCGGTAATAACAACCGGGTTGAGCTAGGTGAAGGCAATGATTTTGGCCGGGTGTTTGGTAATGACAACCGAATTGATGGCAACGCGGGTGACGATGTCATTAAGCTGATGGGCTATCATGCGGTGATTAACGGTGGAGAAGGTGATGACCACCTGATAGCGGCCACTATTTCGAAGTTCAGCCAGTTTGACGGCGGTGATGGTCAAGATCTACTGGTTTTGGGGGGATATCAAAACCACTTCCAGGGTGGCGCAGGGGTAGACAGTTTTGTGGTCAGTAATAAGGTGATTGACTGTCAGGTTAATGATATCAATGCGGAAGATATGATTGCCTTTAATGGTATTGACTGGCAAGACTTGTGGTTCCAGCGCAGTGGATACGATTTAGTGCTATCAGTGAACCGCCGTACTCAGGATAAAACCGCTCAGGGTGTATTTGAATCGGTGGGGTCAGTCACCTTTGATAATTACTTTAATGGTAACCGTGCCAAATTAGTGACTCAAATGGAACGCAAGGATGCATCAGGAGAGCGTGGATTTACGGCGCTTTCTGACAATGCAGTTGACACCTTGATTCAGGCAATGAGCAACTTTGCCCCAACAGCCGGTGATAACGGTTTTATCGAAGGGCTGGATAGCAAGGAGAAAATGGCTATTACGACAGCTTGGGCAGATACCACAATTGGCAAGGGTAAATTTGCCTGATTAATTTTCTACAACACTAAGTAATAACAGTAAAAATGGCTCACTGGATAAGTGGGCCATCTTAATCTCGCCAGGGTATTATCGTTCTTGGGTAAATTGTTTAATGATTAATAAGAATGGATCATGAATAATAACTTATTATCAATTGAATTGAGCGCGGCCAAACTCTTATTTGATGATGAGAATAGATTTACCTTTATTCATAACATTGACAGCTTACAATATTTCTTAATTTATATGGTGGACATTTCCAATTGTACAAGCATTGGAGCAACCTCTTATCTTTTTCTCACAAACGTTTAAACGGGCGAAAGTTTATATTTGTATTTATGTGGCTGAAAGCCGCATAAACTCTGAGTTTGTAGCGATGTAGATCGCCGCCGGATTAATATTATCTGAACCCCTGTTTTGTTTTGTGATGATTATCACGGATAAATCGTCTTTATATGTTAATTTATGATTAACTAAAAATTGGTATTTTGCATAAGTTTAACTGTTATTTTTTCATTTACTGCATAAGCCTTCAGGACGGGAACATGGGCACCTAAATTTCATTTAGATAGAGCTATAGTCAAGCAGTGTTGGCAATAATACTCGTTGAACTATTTGAAATAGCGTCTTGATCTGATTGGTTTTTAAACTGGGGTTGTTTTATGTTGAAGAAATTACTCAAAGAGAAGAAATCGCTTACTTTTATTGAAGCACATAATCCGCTTTCAGCACTCATTATCAAAAATACAAATTATACAGATGATAATGGCTGTACCCATAAATTTGATGGTATCTGGTCAAGTTCTTTAACTGACTCAGCTGTTAAAGGTATTCCTGATAATGAAACATTGGATATTAATAGTCGTTTACAAAATATTCATGAAATAAAATTACTCACTAAAATGCCGGTTATTATGGATGCCGACACAGGCGGACGGGTTGAGCATTTTGTCCATTATGTCAGAAAAATGGAGCAGGTAGGTATTGATGCAGTCATTATTGAAGATAAAACGGGCAATAAAAGAAATTCTTTGTTTGGCGCCAGCGTTAAACAGGAATTGGCTGATATTAAAGAATTCAGTAACAAAATAGCCAAAGGTAAAGCTGCACAACAAAAGAGCCGATTAATGATTTTTGCACGACTGGAAAGTTTAATTGCTGGTTACGGAATGGAAGATGCATTGGAGAGAGCCAATGCCTATGTTAAAGCAGGTGCTAATGGCATTATGATCCATAGTTGCCAGAATACGTCTGATGAAGTTATTGGTTTTAGCCAGTCATTCAGGAGGAAATATCCAAGATTACCACTGATATGTGTACCAACGACTTATTCAGCAACTTATCATAATGATCTGAGCGAAGCAGGTTTTAATATTATTATTTATGCCAACCATATGCTCAGAGCGGCTTATAAAGCAATGGAGCATGTATCTCACGAAATATTAAAGTATGGGCGTTCCGCAGAAGTAGAGAAAGATTGCATAAGTATAAAAGAAGTCATCAATCTTATTCCTTATGCTTCTTGATGCCTGAGTTTTAATATTTTTCTATCAAAAAATATATTCTCACATATATAACTTCTGGATTTCGAGTTGCATCGTGGTGGCAAAAGAGCGAATTCCCGAGAGCATAGATGACCGTATGTTTATAAAAACGGTGATTGCTGCAAGAAAAGAGGAAATTTGAAAGACGATAGGTATTATAAAAGGAAAATATGATGGAAAGTAACCAGAAACAACTCGTGCTTGGTGCTTATCTTACTTATGGCACTGGGCATCACCCGGCTGCATGGCGTCACCCTGATGTTAATCCACAAGCTGCACAAGATATCGGGCATTATCTGAATATGGCTCGTATAGCGGAAAAAGGTTTACTCGATTTAATTTTTCTTTCTGATACACCTTCGGTTTTTCAGGATGATCAGCGGGGTTATGGCAGCCGGGTAGTTGTATTCGAACCCATGACTCTCTTATCAGCATTGGCAATAGTGACTGAACATATCGGTTTGGTTGCTACCGCATCCACCACCTATAAACATCCATTTAATATTGCTCGTGAATTTGCTTCGTTGGATCATATTAGCCGTGGGCGCGCTGGCTGGAATCTGGTGACCTCGTCTAAATCTCATGCAGCGAAAAACTTCGGTTTTGCTCAACATCCTGAGCATGATGAACGATACCATCAGGCGGCTGAATCTTGGGACATTGTGACTGGATTGTGGGATAGCTGGGATGATGATGCTCTGCCACGTGATAAGCAGAGTGGTATTTTTTATGATCCATCAAAATGTCATGAATTAAATTTTCAGGGGCAATATTTCTCCGTAAAAGGGCCATTGAATATTTCTCATCCCCCTCAGGGGCACCCCATTATTGTACAGGCTGGTTCTTCAGAACCGGGAAAAGAACTGGCAGCCAGAACGGCTGAATTAGTTTTCACTGCACAGCCTGATATGAATTTAGCAAAAGCATTTTATAGCGATTTAAAATCCCGGCTCAGTCAATATGAAAGGCACTATAACAATATTTTAATTATGCCGGGGCTATGTTTTTTTATTGGCGCTGATGAAGAGAGCGCCAAAAAGAAATTTAACGATTTGCAGGCACTTATTCACCCAGAATTTGGTCTCAGCATGTTATCTGATTTGCTCGGTGATATTGATTTATCAGGCTACGATATTAATCAAGCTCTACCAGATCTTCCTGTTTCTAATGGAAATCAAAGTCGTCGGGCGATTATTGAAAAGATGGCTAGATCAGAGTCTTTAACGATTAAACAGTTATACGAAAAAATCATTATTGCCAGAGGCCATTTAATTTTTATTGGTTCTTACCAACAAGTTGCTGCGCAAATGGTGCAGTGGCTACAGGAAAAAGCTTGTGACGGATTTAATCTTATGCCTCCTTATATGCCCGGATGTCTGGAGGAATTTGTGACTCATGTTGTACCTGAATTACAAAAACTGGGCGTGTTCAAAACGGATTATAAATCAGGGACATTAAGGGAAAAGCTGAATATTCCCAAACCACCCAGCAAATTTCACGTTTAAATAATACTCATTAATAAAAAATAAGGTTATGACGCTATGACTATTCAACAGAATATTATTCTGGAAGACACAACGCTACGCGATGGTGAGCAGGCTCCTGGTGTTGCATTTTCAAAAGAAACAAAAGTGAGTATTTTTAATTTGTTGGTAGACTCCGGTGTTAAGTGGATAGAAGCTGGGATCCCAGCCATGAAAGGGGATGAAGTTCTGGCATTAGAAGAGATGCTGGAACGCAAGGATGAAGTGAATATTATCGGCTGGAATCGGGGGGTACTGGAGGATATTAAATATACTTTCTCTCTGGGATTTAAGGCGATACATATTGGCCTTCCGACTTCCAATATTCATCTTAAACACAGTGTGAGCAAAGACAGATATTGGTTGTTAACGACTGCTAGCGATATGATCAAATTCGCTAAAGATAAAGATGCTTTTGTCTCAATCAGTGCCGAAGATGTCGGCCGGACAGAAATCAGTTTTTTGCAAGAATATGCGGCTACCGTCGAGCGGGCTGGTGCCGATCGTTTACGTCTTTCAGACACTATAGGCATTCTGAATAGCCAGCAATATGCACAGCGGGTTTCTGCTGTTCGTCAGGCATCTGCCATTGATTTGCAGTGTCACTGCCATAATGACTTCGGGCTGGCTGTAGCCAATACGCTGGCGGGTCTTGAAGCGGGGGCTCGTTATTTCCATGTCTGTGTTAATGCGATGGGGGAACGAGCCGGAATGCCGGATTTAGCCCAGATGGTAATGGCTCTGCAACATTTCTATCAGATAGATACCGGTGTTGATACCCGACAACTTACCCGCCTCTCTCAGAAAGTCGCTCAGGCCAGTAAACATACAATTTCTCCCTGGCAACCTATTGTTGGTGATAATGTTTTCGCCCATGAGTCCGGTATTCATGTCAATGGGATGCTGAAAGATAGCAAAACATTTGAACCTTTTGAGCCTGAGCAGGTTGGCGGTCAGCGTCGTCTGGTTGTC
Source organism: Photorhabdus sp. P32 (assembly GCF_038085095.1). Taxonomy (NCBI): domain Bacteria; kingdom Pseudomonadati; phylum Pseudomonadota; class Gammaproteobacteria; order Enterobacterales; family Morganellaceae; genus Photorhabdus; species Photorhabdus sp. P32. The sequence goes on from NZ_JAZGJN010000294.1 coordinate 105,822, forward strand.
GGCAAGCATTCCGGTCGGGCTATCCTACAAAATATGTTAGAAGAAGATAGCATAAAGACAGATCCACAGGCGCTGGAATATTGCCTGGCGCTGGTACGAAAGGTTGCCGGAGAATATCCCGGCGGGATCCCAATACATGTATTGCATGAACTCTATCAGCAGGCAGAAGGAACATCAGCATGATGATTCATGAACAACCTATCGTTAATCAGATTATTGCTGAACACAGCCGGAAACCTAGGGTTGTGGCTAAGGAGCTGATCACTGTTGATGTCGATAGAATTTATGTTCAGGATGGGAATTCACCGACTATCGCTAAACTCTTTCGCCAGCATAATTTGAAACGGGTTCTGCACCCGGAAAAAATTGGGTTTTTCTTCGACCATTCAGTGATTGTGCCCGATAAGTTAATGGCTGAACGTGTTAATGAAGCAATGGAATTTGCCAAATCGATTGGTGTCAATATTTTCACCAGAGGTGAAGGTATCAGCCATTTAATTGCCTTGGAAGAGCAGTGGTTTCAACCCGGCAACATTGTGATTGGAGCTGATTCTCATACTTGTACAGGGGGGGCCGTACAGTCACTGGCCTTAGGCATGGGAGCTTCAGATGTATTGGCAGCAATGCTGACTGGGCAGACTTGGCTGAAAGTGCCGGAAACAGTCAGTTTGAGTATTTCCGGTCAACCCCATCCGGCTACGCGGACTAAAGATGTGATGCTCGCTTTACTGCGACATTTCGGGCAATCCCCCTTTTTATACCGTTCAGTAGAGCTATGTGGGGAATGGAGCCAGACACTTTCCTTAGATTCTGCTGCCAGTTTCGCCAGTATGGGTGTTGAACTTGGCGCCAAATGTGTTTTTATGCCGGATGGGCCAGGCAGGCCAGCCAATATGCGGCCTATCAATCCAGAGGTTGTTGATCATCATCTGACATTTTCGCTGTCAGAACTGACGCCGCATATCTCTCTGCCACATTCCCCTGCTCAGGCGGTACCGCTGGAAACGCTGTCAGGGCAGAAGATAGATTATGTCTTTATCGGTAGTTGTACCAACAGCCGATTAGAAGATATTGCGGAAGTAGCGGCAATCCTTGATAAGCACTGCGTACATCAGGATGTTCATTGTATTGTTACGCTTGGTTCAAAACGTGTATATCTGGAAGCTATGCGACGTGGCTATATTGAAAAAATTGTTTCTGCGGGTGCTCTGGTGACTCCTCCCGGGTGTGGGGCTTGTGTTGGCACACAAGGTACCATTCCCGCCAAAGGGGAAAGGGTTCTTTCAACGATGAACCGGAATTTTCAAGGGCGTATGGGCAATTCTGAAGCGGAAATTTATCTTTCATCGCCTTTGGTTGCAGCAAATGTGGCATTACATGGCAGAGTGCCGCTGATTACGGAGCTTGAATGGCATGATTGATCAAAAAAACGATTTTGCAAAAAGGGATCTTAGCAAAAATCAACGTGTCAGGATGATTACGGGAGATATTTCTACCGACGATATTATTCCTGCGCGTTATAAACATATGTACACCGAGCCAGCTCAACTGGCTCCTCATCTATTTGAAAACCGGTTTCCTGAGTTTGTCTCTACACTTCAACCCGGAGATATCATTGTCTGTAATGGTATTTTTGGTATTGGCAGTTCAAGGGAACAGGCGGTGAGCACTTTATTAGCAGTAGGTATACCTATGGTTGTTGCTCCCGCTTTCGGGAGGATTTTTTTCCGCAACGCATGGAATCTTGGCTTGTTAGCGATTGAAGCCGACATTGAAGGTTTTCGTGAAGGATTAGTTGTTGAATGCTTAATTAACGAAGGCCGTTTTATCGCTGAAACGTCATTAGCGGATTTTTATCCACCATCTGAACAAATGTTGGCTGTTGTCCGCTCAGGTGGACGACTCAATTACATTTTTAGTCAATTACCTGAAGACCCATCACCCAAAGAGAAGTAGCAGAGGATAATATGACACAGCATAAAGAAAAATTTGATGGTTTGGCTAAAAGTTATGATCGCTATCGCCCTCGTTACCCGCAGGCATTTTTCCGTGAAATTTGCCACTGGCTGCCTAAAGATAGGACACTGTCTGTTGTCGATATTGGTGCTGGAACCGGCATTGCTCTCGAAGGGCTGGCAAATCTGCTTGGTCAGCAACACCACTACACTGCCATTGATATTTCGCAGGATATGATCGACACCGGTAAACAGAAACTGCCGTGGGTCAGTTGGTTACATAGCAGTGCTGAACAGCATTTAGCCAATGTGGGTAATCCTGACCTGATCATGGCAGCCCAATCTTTTCAATGGATGGATCGGGCAACGGTATTAAATCTGGTTAGAAACAGTCTGGCAGATAACGGAATCATAGCGATTCTGCAAAATAACCGAGATTACCGGCATAGTGAATTTCTGAATGAGTATGAAAATCTGCTGGAAGAATTAAGCCCTAACTATAGCCGTCACTATCGGGATTTTGATTATGCGCAGGAATTGAATTCTGCATTCCTGCATGAAAATGCCCTCCATATTACACTCAATACCCGCTGGAGTATGCCTATTCTCGGAGAAGCATTTATCGGGATGAGTCGTTCATCGACTCAAGTGCAACGTGCTTTAGCTGCCCACGGTGAATTATTTATCGGAAGATTAAAAATGCTGGTGGATAAATATCAATTTGAGGGGAAATTGGCAATTTTATATGAAAGCCAACTGTTTATGGTTGTTAAGCAGGTTAATTATGGAAATGAATAATGTCAGAAATAGCGATCAGTTTCTCTATACCAACTGAGAAAGATATCAAGGGAATATTAGCACTCTTGCAAGACGTTTATCTGCCGTTTGTAGCTGATTTTATGCCGACAGCACTGAATGAAACGCCCGTCAGTATTATGGAGAAGTTAATTTATTGGAGAGTTGCTAAATATGATAATCAGGTTGTTGCGGCTGTATTAATTGAGCAAGAAGACGATAATTTAACGTTCAGTTATTTATCTGTATTACCGGCATTCAGGTGCCGAGGTATTGCCAGCAAATTACTCAATATCATTTGCCAAGAGGCAGTCCAGCAGGCGCAATTACCTATTATTATTGCATTACGTCGTTCACTGGAGATGAATATTCATTTCTTTACTCGACGAGGATTTGAATATTTAGGCCATTTTAATACCAACGAACACGATCTCTATATCTGGCGATCAGGAGAAAATAAATGAATAATACGGTTATTGTATTAGGATATCGTGAAGGTATTGCGACAGCTTTAACCCGTCAGGGATATCAGATTATTCATATAGTGGAAAGAGTTAAACCTGCCCTTAATGACACGAAATACTATATGGTTAAAAATCTGGAGGATGCACAAGAAGTTCTGCGGTGTGTATTAAACTTTTCCTTACATACAGTTATAGGTATTGTTACAGGCAACGAAGACGGTGTATTCACGGCGGCAATATTACGAGATATGTTGCAATTACCTGGCCCTAAAGATTATCGTAATACTTTATATTTTCGGGATAAATATTTACAGAAACAGAAGCTGGCATACCTTGTCCCTCATGCTTATTGCCGGTATGTAACCCGTGATGACGATTATTCACAATTGGTTGTTGAGTTGGGTACCCCTTTCATTATAAAACCAGCTAATGGCATGGGTTCTTTTGCTACTATTGCTATTAATTCAAGATCAGAGTATGAAACTTATTTCCAACAGTATGAGAAAAATCTAAGTAATGTGGCCTACGTTGCGGAAAATAAGATCACTGCTGCTGAATTTTGTGTTGATGGGATTTGGTCTGAAGGTAAATTACATTGGTTTTCTATTAGTCAATATGCTACCCCTGTGATGCAATGTAATGAAGGAAAAACACTGGCTTTACAAATACTGTCACGTCAAGATTTTCCAGATATTTACCAACAAATTGATCAGTTTTGTCCACGTATTTTGGAACATTTAAATGCCGCTAACGGGGTATTCCATCTTGAATTTTTTAAAAATGAGGAAGGGGTATTTTTTAGTGAATGTGCTTTAAGACCTGCTGGTGCCCGGCTACCTGAAATAATAAAACTGAGCTACAGTGTCGATCTATATAGTGCTCATGCCACACTTTCTTTGGGGCTACCTTATGAACACCACCTGCCTGAATATCCTTCTCAGCTTTTTGCTGTTGTGCTATTACGTGCTTTTGACGGTGTTTCACTGACAAAACAGGACTTTTACCAGAATTTTGATTTGGTTGAACTGGATTGGACAGAAGATACACAGATGCAATCTCAAGGCATTTATGGTCGTGCTGGCTACGCGATTATCACGCATAAGGATCACCACATACTAGTAGAAAATGTCAACAAACTTATTGCATTTACGGGAGCACGATAATGTTTGAACGAGCCCTTATTCTGGATACTCACAAAACAATGTTAGAACAATCGATTAATCAACATCAGGATATTGATTATATTCGTGTTTCTGAACCGCAGGTGTACTTTGCTCCACAGGAGGAAACGCTGGCAAAAATAGATAACATAATGAATCAGACACCTTTTCATTATGTGGTTGCAAGTTCAGAAAGTAACATGGCATTTGCCGGATTTCTCCGTAGTCGCTATGGATTGCCAGGCTTAAATTATGAACAGGCGTTATGTGTAACCAATAAATGGCGTATGCGTAAATGTCTTGAAGATGAATTACCTGCCCCAAGGTGTTGGCTTTCAGGTCATTTCTACAACAATTTTGCACAATGCACTCAAGGAGCAGCCACCCATTTTATTATTAAGCCGCTGTCTAGTTCTTCATGCCAGAATGTTGAACGTCTAACCGTCGATCAGCTGTATCAAAAACTTACTTATCTAGATACATTAATGTTGATTGAGGAAGAGATAGATATAGAAGAAGAATTCCATCTTGACGGTATCGTCAATTTGTCTGAGATCTCTGTAGCCTGCCTTTCTTGTTACAGCCTTCCTATCCTCAGTGCCAGAGGTCAAACAAGGGCAAGTATTCACTTACCTTCATCCCACTCAATGTTTTCAATAGCCTATTCTATGGCTCAACGAGCCATTGCCAAGTTAGCGCTAAAACAAGGCGTTTTTCATATGGAAGTTTACAGACGGGGTGAACGATTAATTTTTGGTGAAATTGGCCTACGGCCACCGGGAGTTGGCGTTGCTGAATCACTATTGCGTTTTACTGGAGTAGATTTATGGCAGGCTTTTGTTAACAGCCAGTTACTGCGTCCAATTAATAATATACCATCACAGGATTATCATGGTTATTCTGGGGTTATTGGTGTTTATCCAGAGGGACACAGCGCATCAGATTTATTATGTTTACCAAATGTTGTTGCTGTATCGGAATTAGAAAAAACACGCCATAAAATGACACGTACTGGTGCTCATGATTTTCACTATTTGGCATTCGCCTCATGTCAAAGTCTGGCTGAATTTCATAATTTGATTAATCAATTGTCAGAATCTTCCCCATCAACGCATGTTAAGAGAGAAGTACAATGAAGAATCAACAGTTATTGCGGAAAAAATTTATAGGGTTTCAAACCTATACGGCTTTTTCTGCCTTAGCTGAGGGGATGCAAAGTGTGATTATTCTCTGGTTGGTTTTCCAAATCACACACAGTCCGTTAGCTGTCAGTCTCACGATAATAGCAGGGTATCTTCCGTCCGCAATTATGGGTTTTTTTCTTCTTTCATTTGCTGATACTAAAAACCCTACCCGGCAACTCACTGTCAGTAATGGCATCCTCACTCTGTCAGCACTCTGCCTGCCGCTGTTTTTTTTATTTTCAGCAACACAATCTACACTACTTATGCTGGCAGTTGTAACTGTACAAAGTATTTTATCTCTAGTGAAGATGTTCAATAAAACGTCGGTTAACCGTATTGTCCGGGATAATTTTACGCCGGAGGATGGCAGTAAAATGTTGCAAATTTCGGCATCAAATATTCAGATTTCACAAACATTGGGTGCTGCATTGGGAGGGGTATTTCTCACATTGGATGCTGGTAATACAGGCTTATTTATTGCTGGTTTTTTTTATGCCGCCAGTACAATAGCGACCGGCTTTTTTACTTCTTTTACTTTATCAGTGATACCAACAACAGTTCATGCCGATAAAAAACAGAAAAAACTACTGGATAAAGCGTATCTCGTTCATGTATTTAGCCGACAGGAATTAAGAAAAATATTATTATTTTCCATTCCTTCCAGTGGTACATTTCAATTTATTAATACCTCTTTACCACCACTAGCTGATACTCTTACTGAATCGGGAGCGAATTTTTATGCGTCACTCAATATTAGCTGTATGATAGCGGGGTTTATCTCTGGGTTACTTCTGTCGCGAAAAATAGTCGGAGAAAAATTTATTCTTAATCATGCGCTGTTAATCAGTGCAATCATAATTGTATTAATGGCTGGAACAGAGAATAAATATCTTGTAGCGGCTTTGTTATTTTGTACAACACTGTTTATCACCTGTCATATTATATGTATTCAAGTGAAATGTAATCAGGTACCTGAAAAACAGGATGTCGGCAAATTTATTATGCTAAGAACATCCATTGCATCATTGTCTAAGATAACGTTTTCATTAAGTGCTGGGGCATTATTATCACTCTTTTCTCTGAGAACCACTTATTACCTGATGGTTGGTATCTTATTATTATTTTCTTTGCAATGGTATTTATCTCAGAGAGATTTACTTGATAAAGGAATAAAAAAACATGAATAATATAACTTATCGTCGGTTAGTTATTTCACAAATAAATAATAAAAAGTCTCTGCTTTTTCCAACCCTTCCGGATACATTATCACATAAAATATGGTCTTTATTAGGTTGGAATGAGATAACATTGAAACGTTTTCTCCGTGCGGAAAAAATATTTGTCACTTTACCTCATGCCAGTCCTAATATCTTTTTTCCACGCGCTGGTGTCAGCAAATTCGTTACCGACAAACAAAAGGAAGATCATGAAGTTTTTCATCTCCGGGTTGTGTTGACTCACACAAATTTTAGTGATCTTGGCTGGCGCCCTTATTCTTGGTGGTATCTCAATGAGGAAGGAGTATTAATAAAACAATCTATATTCAGTCGTAATAAAAAGAAAAAGCATTATATTATTGCCAGCCAACCTCCTTTATTGTCAGATAAACAGTATTATCCCCCTGTTTTTTGGCAGGGAATACAATTAGCGCAATATGCCGATAATCTGGCTCTCTCATATATTATTTTGCAGGCTTTTCAGGAACAGTTATCGGGATTTTCTCTTGCCGGCAGAACCCTTTATCTCCCATTGGATATATTGATCTTATTGATGCAGACACTTGCCAGACAGCAACCTAGTATACACCCTTGGTTATTGAATTTATTAACTCATGCACAAAGCCGAAAACTTAATGAATATCAGCTTGAAGATACACATCAGTGGGAAAATGCATATGTTTATGATAATTATACAAATATATCACTATTATTTCCGTTAGCTCCGACTGCAATCGTCGGGGGAATAAAGATGCAGAGGTATTGGCCGGATATTATTGATAGTGTCATCATAATTAATGAAAAAACCACAATGCCTTGCCCGATACCACAATATCTTACTTTTCCACAGTGTCAGGAATATCTGTTACCTTATCGGCCTAAACAGAAAACATTACGCCAAATTCAGATGGCAGATATTGAATACAGTCTTGCAATGGCAATAACCGAACATCAGCTTTATGTAACTTCATAGATCTGTTACTACATACTTAGGCGGGTAGTAAGAACGGGAAATATCTCTCCACGCTGATTGTGGGACTGGATGCCGGTGTGGAGAAGCTCGCCATACTGTCTGATGGTATAGTTTTCGAGCCGATAAACAGTTTTAAATCTTGTCAGAAGAAACTGACGACACTTTAGCGCCGGTTAAGCCTAAAGTAAAATTTAGCCGCAACTGGCAAAAGCAGAAACGTAAAGTCCAGAGCATACACGCCTGTATCGCCAATATCCGCAAAGACTACTTTCATAAAGTCACCACGAATATTAACAAAAACTATGCCGTAATCGTCATTGAGGGCTTAAAGGTCAAAAATTTGTTAAAGTCAGCGGCGGGGATGGTTGAACAACTCGGGAGCCACGTCAGGGCAAAATCTGAATTAAATCGCGCGATATTGGATCAGGGTTGGTATGAAATGCGCCGTCAGCTTGAATACAAACAACGCTGGCGGAGTGGTCAGGTCCTTACCGTCCCTCCGCCTGAGTTACGAAATGCGAGGATGGGAGAGGATGTCAATGGAGGGATTAATTTTGCTGCTAAATTTATATAGTCGAATATAGAGAATGCTTAATATTTACTGTGTTAATTTATTGAGTTAAATTTATTTACAAGGTAGGGATAAATGTTTATATAAATTATTTTAAAATATATTAATTCTATTTTTACATAAAAATAATATATTTTTGTTATCGTATTAATAAAGGTGTTAATAATGGTTGGATATAAATAGGTAGGTTATGTTTATAACGATATATGATGTTTCTATAATTATTGATTATTCTATTTAAATATTTTTTATGTAATGTGAAGTCAAATTATATCTGATAAATATATTATATTTTTATCTTATGATATAGATAAAATGAGAGTGGTCATGTAAGTCAATTACTGGCTTGATAGTGATATTTTAAATTAAGCATTGTCAACTGAATTAGGTATTAGTATAGTAAATCTAATTAAATTGTCTGAATAACCTATCGTTGAATTTTATTTTTTAATAATATATTTTTCTTGGCTTTAAAAATATGTTGTACAGTAAGGGATAATATTTTCATGTTAATATTGCAAGACAATAAATATGATAGAGAGATAATCATTTTATGTTGAAAAATTAACGGTTATCAGAGGGGCGGTAATTTGTGATCTACTTATAAAAATGTGACGATATAATGGCTTTTCATTATTTTATTGATGTATGTCAATGCTATTGTTACCCGTATCGTTTAATAGAAGTATTACGTCAACAAAACTAATGGATATGCCATGTCATTAAAAATAACTGTACTCCTGGAAAATAAAACATCTGATTCATATTTGATAGCCAAGCCTGGTTTGAGTCTTTTACTTGAGGATGGTGAAGAGAAGATAATTTTTGATACCGGTCCAGATGGTAGCTATATCGAGAATGCGAATAGGATGGGAATATCGATTGATGATATATCCAAAATTGTTATCTCTCATGGGCATTCTGACCATATAGGCGGTGTTAACTATTTTCCGCATAATGCTAAATTAATATGTCATCCTGATGCATTAAGTGAGAAATATTATGGTGTTATGTTCAATAAAAAGAGTGTGTTAAAGTTCAAGAAAATATCGGGTAAAATTAATAAAAGAGTTAAGAAGCGAGTTTTTTTTCGCTTAACGAAATCGCATATGAAAATAAGCGATCGATTTATTTTCTCAGGCGAAATAGCAAACAATCATCGAAAGTCCTATGGGTTAATTAGAAAAAGCTCTTGGGCTAATGACTATATACTTGATGATAGTGCATTAATTTGGAAGAGCGATAATGGACTGGTGATTATCATTGGTTGTGGTCATTCTGGTATTTGTGAAATTATTAACCACGCTAAAATGATTACTGGTGTAGACAAAGTATATGCGGTAATAGGCGGATTGCATTTAAGGAGAGCGTTACCGACAGAGTTATTGAAGATTAGAGAATTTTTCATAAAAGAAGATATAAAACAAGTTTATGGATGTCATTGTACTGGTAGCTGGGGAAGACTTTGGTTACCGAATGTCAAACAACTGAAAACAGGGCAAGTATTGTTAGTTGAATAACATAATGAAAGTTATTAAGAAAATGGATGTTCATCGAGTTATTGCCCCATTTGCGATAGCGTTGGGGTTAGTGCTTTTTTCTGTTTTAAATAATTGGGATTATAATAACGATAGGTTAATATTTTTATTGCTAAATTTATTCACGCTTTTTATTGCATTTTTTCATCATAGAGGATTTTATTCATATTTTATAGAAAGAAATTTGTATAGTCAGTGTTTCACAAAAACAATTATTGCCACTTTTGATAAGAAAGTGGCACCCTATATCAATATATTGTGATTTTATTTAATGTCTATTTTGTTAAGTTTGATTTTATAATTCTGTTGGGGTGATTTGTTATATTTCTATATTTTGAGAGTTGTTTTTATATATTCTCTATTGCCGGATTTATTTTGTAGTTAAGTCTGGAGTTGAAGGTTAGGTATGGTGATAATTTTTAGGAAATGAGTTTTAATTAAATTGAATAGGTGGTTGATAATATTGGTTAATTAATGGTGATTTTTGTATAAAATATTAAATGTGTTTAACTTTTTTATTTGTATTTTTTTGTTTTTTGCTGTCATATAATTGAGATAATGATTAATTTAGATCGTTGTTAATAATGAATTAAATAAATGGTTAAATATACCGTTGTTAAGATTGCTTATTGATTTTCTTGATTAAAGTAATTAATTCATAAAGGATGTAAATAATAGTAATAAACTATGAAATAATCATCGATATTGTTTGGTATACAATCCTATTGCCATACTTTGTCAGGAAAAGTAACAGTATATTGGGGCCGAATATATTTAATTCGATAATGACAGTTTCCTGTTTTATTAAATTTGTTTTAACGGTCGATTTTATATTATTTTACTGCTTGTAAATTATCGAATAGGTCGTTTAGTAAAGGGCTATCTCCGGTCATTGAGGAAAATGACGAAAAATGTTTTTACTAATTACATAGAGTTCTTAATGAAAAATTGAATCGATAAATTTAGATTTATTTATCGTCTTGGTGATGTTTAATTCATTAAAATAACAGGCTATTATATAAACCCAATGTTTGTATGTTGCCTGTATAAATAGGCGGTATGTCGTTGATCAATGGGTATGTAGTTTCGATAGGTATATAGTTGATCGATAGGTATATAGTTGATTATGTCCGTTTGGTTTGAATCCAATATATACCCTATGGATTTCAAGATGCATCGCGACGGCAAGGGAATGAATCCCCGGGCGCATAGATAACTATGTGACCGGGGTGAGCGAGTGCAGCCAACAAAGAAGCAACTTGAAAGATAACGGGTATATATACCCTATGGATTTCAAGATGCATCGCGACGGCAAGGGAGTGAATCCCCGGGAGCATAGCGAACTATGTGACCGGGGTGAGCGAGTGCAGCCAACAAAGAGGCAACTTGAAAGATAACGGGTATAAAGTTATTCATTAAATCCTGCCACTAGTTGGTTGGAGTTAAGACAGAGGTTATGGTTATGAATCAAGGTCAATTCTGGCAACGACCAGGAAAAAACAAGCGTTATTTGGCAGTGATTTTGGCTTCTTTGTTGATGCTTTCTGGTTGTGACCAGTCTGATAGCACTGATAGTAATCAATCTGCTCAATCACAGTCCTCAGAAATTCAAAGCGAAAAAGCACCTCAACAATCAAATATTCCACCAAGATCAGTAAAACAGAAAGACGCAGCATCACTGGCTGAATTAGCAAAACGTTATGCCGGTAAACCCGTGAAGATTTTGGATGCTTCTGAAGTTCAGCTTGATGGCGCTAGTGCAATGGTGGTGACATTTTCTGTTCCTTTAGATCCGAATCAGGATTTTGCGCAGAATGTCCGTTTAGTGGATGTCAAGGAGGGTAAACTTGATGGGGCGTGGGAACTGTCAGATAACATGATGGAGCTGCGTTTGCGCCATTTGCCGCCATCTCGTGAGTTGCAGTTGACCGTAGATAAGGGCGTTAAAGGTATCAATGATCGTCAACTCGAAACGGCTTATGAGAAAAACCTGACGACCACGACGATTTCTCCGTCTGTCGGTTTCGCCAGCAAAGGTTCTTTGTTGCCCAGTAAGGTTGCTCAAGGTTTGCCTGTATTGGCTCTGAATGTTAATCGTGTCGATGTTAATTTTTTCAGGATAAAAGAGGCGGAATTACCCGCTTTTATTGCACAGTGGCAATATCGCAACAATATGGGTTCTTGGGAATCTGAAGAGGTGCTCAAAGGTGCGGAACTGGTGTATACCGGCCGTTTCGATTTGAATCCAACACTGAATACTCGCGAAAAATTATTGCTGCCATTAAATAATATTAAAGAGTTACAGAAAGATGGCGTTTATCTGGCGGTGATGCAACAAGCGGGTAAATACACCGACACTAATCCAGCAACAATGTTTACCTTAAGCGACATTGGTGTTTCTATGCACAGCTATCTGGATAAGATGGATGTGTTTACCCAATCTTTGGCGCAAGGTAGCAGCCTGAAAGGGGTGGAAATACGCCTGTTGGATGAGAAAGGGCAGTTATTGTCGAAGGCAACAACGGACGATGATGGACACGTCAGCTTAGAGAAAAATGCGAAAGCAAAACTATTGCTGGCTACGCGTGACCAGCAAACCAGTATGATTGATTTGGTCTCGCCGGCATTGGATCTGTCTGAATTTGATATCTCCGGCCCGCAAGGATACAGCAAACAGTTTTTTGTTTTCGGGCCTCGTGATCTCTATCGTCCAGGTGAGACGTTGATTGTCAATGGCTTGTTGCGTGATGGCGATGGCCGCGCAATAAAAAGTCAGCCAGTTAAAGTGGATGTATTGAAAACCGATGGTCAGGTTGTTCGTAGTTTTGTCTGGCAACCTGATAATGGGTTGTATCAGTATCACTATGCGATCCCTCAGTCAGCGGCTACCGGGCTTTGGTCGTTACGTTTTGATCTGGGCGATAATAAACCTCGTTATTACAAGTTTAATGTAGAAGATTTTATGCCGGAGCGTCTGGCGCTGGAGATTAGCAGTGAGTCGCAACCGGTGATGAAAAACCACAACGTGGATTTCGCGATTAAAGGCCGTTATCTGTATGGCGCGCCTGCTGCATATAATCGTCTGCAAGGGCAATTATTCTTACGTCCGGCTCGTAATGCGGTAGCAAAATTGCCCGGCTATGAGTTTGGCGCGGCTACGGAGGACAATCTTAGCCGCACATTGGATGAGTTTGACTTGGTTTTAGATGATGGCGGTAAAGCCGCGCTTAATGTCAGTGCCGATAACTGGGGTTCAGTCTCTTCGCCGGTAAATGTGATTGTACAGGCCAGTTTGCTTGAATCGGGTGGCCGTCCGGTGACTCGTCGGGTTGAACAGGCCATTTGGCCGACAGAAAAGTTGGTTGGTATTCGTCCGCTGTTTAATCAGAAGGAGGTTTATGACTATCGCATAGGTCGTTACCAAAGCCGTTACAATGTGGATGAAAATTCACTGGCGCAATTTGCGGTGGTGTATGCCGATGCCAATGGAAAAAAATATCCTGCAAAAGATTTAACTGCCCGTCTGGTTTATGAACGCCGTGACTATTATTGGCGTTGGTCGGATGATGAAGGTTGGCAATCAGGCTATGACCAGAAAGATTTGGTGATGGCGGATGAACATATTCAGATTGCTCAAGATGGTACCGCAAAGGTCAGTTTCCCGGTTGATTGGGGGTCGTACCGTGTTGAAGTGGTTAATCCAGAAAATCAATTAGTGACCAGCGTTAATTTCTGGGCTGGTTACTCATGGCAGGACAATACCGGCGGCACAGGGGCTGTTCGTCCTGATCAGGTGAAGTTATCTCTGGATAAACCCGCTTATCAAGTAGGTGAGAAGATAAAACTGCATATGGTCGCGCCACAGGCCGGTAAAGGTTATCTGTTGGTGGAATCCAGCGAAGGGCCGCTTTGGTGGCAAAAAATTGATGTGCCAGTACAAGGTTTGGATGTGGAAGTGCCGGTAAATAAAGAGTGGCGTCGTCATGACCTTTATTTAACCGCTGTGGTAGTACGGCCAGAGGATAAATCCCGTCAGGCAACGCCGAAACGGGCCATTGGCGTGTTGCATCTGCCGTTAGTTGATGAAAATCGTAAGCTGGATTTGACATTATCCGCACCGGAAAAAATGCGGCCGAATCAGAATTTAACCGTTAAAGTCAAGGCGACGCCACAGCAAGGGCGGAAATTACCCAAGCAGGTTAATGTGCTGCTTTCTGCGGTTGATACGGGAGTATTGAATGTCACGAATTTCAAAACCCCGGACCCCTATGAGGCCTTCTTTGGTCGTAAGCGCTACAGTGTTGATCAATATGATGTATATGGTCAGTTGATTGAAGGTGAAGGTCGGCTGGCGAATCTGCGTTTTGGCGGTGATGGTGATGATAGCGCCCTTGATCGTGGCGGTAGGAAACCATTAACCGAAGTTAAGATTATCGCTGAACAAGCACAGCCAGTGACATTGGATGAGAATGGGGAAGGGCAGATCATTTTGCCAATTCCTGATTTCAATGGTGAATTGAGACTGATGGCTCAAGCGTGGAGTGAAGATGAGTTCGGTCGCGGTGAAAGTAAAGTTGTCGTTGCTGCGCCGGTGGTTGCACAGATGGCATTACCTCGCTTTATGGCCGATGGTGATAGTGCATTGTTGTCGTTGGATTTAACTAATTTAACTGAACAGAGACAAGACTTGATCTTGAACTTTGCCGCTAATGACCTGATTAAGTTAGAAGGGGAGGCGAGCAAAGAGATAATACTGGAAAAAGGTAAACGTACCACGGTCGATATTCCGGTCACGGCGCAGCGTGGTGTTGGTCAAGGAGAGATTTCCCTGACGGTTGATGGTCTGAATTTACCCGGTGAGAATCTGAAACAGTATAAAAATAGTTGGCAGATTGGCGTGCGTCCGGCACAGCCAGCGGAAACTGTTCTGTTCGCTAATGTGATTCATCCGGGAGAGGACTGGCAGTTGCCGTCAGATGCCTTATCGGGTTTATCACCAGAAGGAGCCGAGGGGCAGTTGTTACTGAGCAGCCGTCCGCCGTTACAGATTTCACGCTATATTCGTGAATTGTACGCCTATCCGTATGGCTGCCTTGAACAGACAATCAGTGGGCTTTACCCGTCACTTTATTCGAACAAATCAGAGCTAAATAGTTTGGGGGTCATGGCGGAAGATGATAATAAACGCCGGGCAAGCATTGATGAGGGAATTATTCACCTGTTGAGTATGCAGCGTCATGACGGTAGCTTTGCTTTATGGGATAAAACCGGTGATGAAGAGTATTGGTTAACGGCCTATGCCGCCGATTTTCTATTCCGTGCAAGTCAACGAGGCTACAGCGTACCGAAAGAGGTGTTGACTTCTGCCAATAATCGCCTGTTGCGTTATTTACAGGATAAGAGTGTTATTACCTATCCCTACAGCCAGAATCAGGAAGCAATGCGATTCTCGGTTCAGGCTTATGCTGGTTTAGTGCTTGCCAATCAACAGCAAGCGCCATTGGGCGCTTTGAGGCAAGTTTATGAACGCCGTCAGCAAGCCGGCAATGGTTTGTCACTGGTACAACTGGGCGTTGCATTGAAACTGATGGGGGATAACCCCCGAGCAGATGAAGCGGTTCGTTTGGGGATCAGTAAAAACCGTAATGATGATTTAGATTTAGGTGATTACGGTAGCGCCATCCGTGACAACGCAATGATTGTTGCTCTGTTGACTGAAAATAATATGCTGATAAAGGAACGTGACGAAAAATTGCTGGCGCTGTCTGATGAATTGACATCCCGCAATTATTTCTCAACTCAGGAGAGTAATTCACTCTATCTGGCGGGACGTTTCTTTATTGATACCTCGGCGCAACCGTGGAAGGCTGTGATTAATCAGCGGACTTCAATAATAGGTAGGGACAAACCCTATAGTGAGATGCTGTCTCCACAGGATATTCAGCAAGGTGTGAGTATCAGTAACCTTGGTGACAGCACGCTCTATTCACGAGTGAATGTGGTGGGCTACCCACTGCGCTCTCCGAAACCTTACGCTAATGTGCTGAAAATTCAGCGTAGCTATCTGGATATGCAGGGTAATCCGATTTCCATTGACCATCTGAAAAGCGGTGAAATGGTGGTTGTGAAGCTGGTGGTGAGTTCAGATAAACCTGTACAGGATGCTTTGATTGTTGATTTATTGCCCGCCGGTTTGGAGCTGGAAAATCAGAATTTGGCTAACAGTAGTGCCAAGTTGAGTGAGAGCGCCGCTAATCTTCAGGAGTTGATTGGCGATATGCAGCAGGCGACGATTCGTCATATTGAATATCGTGATGATCGATATGTGGCGGCAGTCGCGGTTGATCCATCTCAGCCAGTGACGTTGCTCTATCTGGCTCGCGCGGTAACGCCAGGAATCTACACAATTCCTGCGCCACAGGTGGAATCTATGTATGTGCCTTACTGGCGTGCAGTTGGTTCTACGCCTGAAAAACTGGAAGTTGTCCGCTAAATTTGTCAGCCCTTATGCTCAGGTGTAAGGGCTGATTTCTCATCAGGTATTCATCAATGAAGAAAACGCATCGCCTTATATGGCTGATTGTGCTGTTGTTGTTTCTGATCCCGGCGGGTTTATGGTTGGCAGATAAAATCTGGCCTTTGCCACTGCGTGAAATCAAGATGGCGCGTATTGTCGTGAGTGAGGATGGTACGCCGCTTTGGCGTTTTGCTGATGATGAAGGCGTTTGGCGTTATCCGGTGACGTTGGATCAAGTGTCGCCGGAATATATTCAAGCTTTGCTGACTTATGAAGATCGTTGGTTTTACCAGCATCCAGGGATTAACCCGATTTCTCTGGTCAGGGCTGCCTGGCAGGATATTCGGGCCGGTAAAATTTTATCCGGCGGCAGTACTTTGTCAATGCAGGTAGCCCGGTTGATTGACCCACATTCGCGTACTTTAGGCGGCAAGCTGAAACAGATCTGGCGTACTTTGCAGCTTGAATGGCACTATTCTAAAGATGAAATTCTTGAGATGTATCTAAACCGGGCGCCGTTTGGAGGAACGTTACAAGGTGTCGGCGCGGCGAGTTGGGCGTATTTGGCTAAACCACCCTCTGAACTTTCTGCGGGGGAAGCGGCTTTACTGGCTGTTTTGCCACAGGCCCCTAGCCGTTTAAGGCCAGATCGCTATCCTGAGCGGGCACAGGCTGCTCGTGATAAGGTGCTGCAACGGTTGGCACACTATAAAATCTGGCCGGAACAGACGATTGCTGATATTCGTCAAGAGACGTTGTGGTTGGCTCCTCGGCAGGTGCCGCAGCTTGCCCCGCTTTTTGCCAGACGAATGGCGAAAGGTACTCGTCGGGAGATCATCAAAACAACCCTTGATGTGGGATTACAACGCCAGCTTGAAGATATGGCGGTGAATTGGAAATACCAGTTGCCAGAAAAAACGTCGATTGGCGTGTTAGTGGTTGATCACACCGACATGGCGGTAAAAGCCTATATCGGTTCGCTGGATCTGCGGGATGATAGCCGTTTTGGTCATGTCGATATGATAAGTTCATGGCGTTCGCCGGGATCGACCCTGAAACCGTTTCTGTATGCAATGGCGCTGGATGATGGGTTGATTCATGGGGAATCACTATTGCAGGATGTGCCTCGCCGCTTTGATTATTATCGTCCGGGAAATTTTGACAGCGGCTTTCATGGGCCGGTCAGCGCCAGTGAAGCGTTGGTGCGTTCACTGAATTTACCCGCTGTGCAACTGCTTGAGGCTTACGGCGCTAAGCGGTTTACCGCCAATATGCGTAATGTAGGAACCGTATTGCGTTTTCCTCCCGGCAGTAAACCCAATTTATCATTGATTCTTGGCGGCACGGCAACTCGGATGGATCAACTGGCGGCGGCTTACTCGGCGTTTGCTCGTCAGGGTAAGGTTTCTCCCTTGAGATTCACTCCACAGCAAAAATTGCGTGATCGGCGACTTTTTTCCCCCGGCGCTGCATGGATAGTGAGGCGAATTATGGCAGGGGAAGCTCTGCCGCAACCTGATGATGTTTTGTCGGCACAAGTGCCGCTGGCATGGAAAACTGGTACCAGCTATGGCTATCGTGATGCTTGGGCTATCGGTTTAAATGCGCGTTATACCATCGGTGTTTGGGTTGGTCGGCCAGACGGCACGCCAGTTGTTGGGCAATTTGGCTACGCTACGGCGATTCCCATCATGAATCAGATCAATAACATGTTACTAGCCAATATGCGAAATGGGGCTAAACGAATCCCGGTTGATCCACGTCCAGCAAGTGTTAGTCAGGCAATTATCTGTTGGCCTGGAGGGCAGAGTTTGCCGAAAGGAGAGAATAATTGCCGTCAGAGGCGTCTGAGCTGGATACTGAATAACACTATTCCGCCTACGCTGCCCGCAGTGGGGCAAGAGGCTATTTCAGGCATCAATGAACAAGTGTGGTTGGATAAAAATGGTTTGCGAGTGGCTCCTGATTGTCCCGGCGCTCAGGCTAAAAATATCGCTTTATGGCCGATTACTCTCGAATCATGGTTACCAGCACAAGAGCGGCGGGCGCAGCGTCTGCCTCCGATTAATCCTCAATGTCCACCGTTGAAATCAGATGAAGCGCCGTTGTTGATCGTGGGTATTCGCAACGGAGATGTATTGAAACGGCTCCCCGGTTTTGACAGCCTTGATTTACGTGTTACTACTCAGGGTGGTAGTGGTGGGCAACAATGGTGGTTTCTGAATGGAGAACAGGTAATGACCACAGAGAAGAATCAGGGATTTGTTCAGACATTGACTCAACCGGGTAAATATCAGCTTAGTGTTTTGGATTTGGGTGGACAGGTTGATTCTGTCAATTTTACCTTGAAGTAAACGATTCAGGTAAAAATGTGATTTGTACGAAAAAATGGTAATTTTCGCTAAGAAAAATTTAATGGAATGTTATGTTTTCTGTAGGCAACCGCTATCCATGCCCCTATAATCAACGCCGTTTTTGTCTCCGCTAAGGTTGCGGAATGAGTATTAACCGATTAACTTATCGGGAAAAATTAAAATTATCAGTTGCTGACAGAAGAACCAAGAGGTTATCCATGACGGTTGAACGTACTTTTTCTATTATTAAGCCTAACGCGGTAAAGAAAAATGCCATTGGGGCTATTTATGCTCGTTTTGAAAGCGCCGGGTTTGAAATTATTGCCGCCAAAATGCTTCACTTGACCCGTGAACAGGCTGAGGGCTTCTATGCGGAGCACAAAGGCCGTCCTTTCTTTGATGGTTTGGTGGAATTTATGACTTCTGGTCCGATTATGGTTCAGGTATTGGAAGGCGAGAATGCAGTACAGCGTCACCGCGACCTGATGGGGGCAACTAATCCTGATAATGCATTGGCAGGTACTCTGCGCGCTGATTATGCAGATAGCTTCACTGAAAACGCGGTTCATGGCTCTGATGCGGTTGAATCTGCAAACCGTGAAATTGCCTATTTCTTCACAGAAGATGAAATTTGCCCACGTTAATTGATTTGCCGTTACCCGTAGCATCATTGCATTAAAGTTTGTACAATGCGGCGCCCCGTTGTTAATTCAACGGGGCGCTTATTATTTGTCACTATACTAAACTGATAGTGACCCGAATTGAAACTTCGCGTTGAATTCATTAACGCAGAGCCGAAAGTGTTACAACGAGGCGATATAAAAAAATGTCCCAACCAAATACTGCGGCACAATTTGCTGCTTCTGTCGTGTCCGAAACTCCAGAAAAGAAAGGCGGTAAAATTAACCTGCTTGATCTGAATCGCAAGCAAATGCGCCAGTTTTTCCTTGATATGGGAGAAAAACCATTCCGTGCCGATCAGGTGATGAAGTGGATGTATCACTATTGCTATGATGATTTTGAGCAGATGACGGATATCAATAAAACCCTGCGAGCAAAATTGCAACAAGTTGCAGAGATTCGTGCGCCGGAAGTAGCAGAAGAGCAACGTTCGGCCGATGGGACGATTAAATGGGCGATCACTGTTGGCGATCAGCAGGTTGAAACGGTTTATATCCCGGAAGATGATCGCGCGACTTTGTGTGTCTCTTCTCAAGTGGGCTGTGCACTGGAGTGTAAATTCTGTTCTACTGCTCAACAAGGGTTTAACCGTAATTTGCGGGTTTCTGAAATTATTGGTCAGGTTTGGCGTGCGGCAAAAATTATTGGTTCACTGAAATCCAGTGGTCGCCGCCCGATTACCAATGTGGTGATGATGGGGATGGGAGAACCTCTTCTTAACCTGAATAACGTGGTGCCGGCTATGGAAATCATGATGGATGATTTTGGTTTTGGTTTATCAAAGCGCCGCGTGACGTTATCCACATCCGGTGTGGTGCCGGCACTGGATAAACTTGGCGATATGATCGATGTTGCTTTGGCGATTTCCCTGCATGCGCCGACAGATGATGTGCGGGATGACATTGTTCCTATCAATCGTAAATATAATATCGAGCAGTTCCTTGCCGGTGTACGCCGCTATTTAACTAAATCTAATGCCAATCAGGGACGTGTAACCGTGGAATATGTCATGCTGGATCATATTAATGACAGCGTGGAACAGGCACATCAATTAGCTGAATGTTTGAAAGAGACGCCGAGTAAGATCAATTTGATCCCGTGGAATCCGTTTCCTGGGGCGCCATATGGCCGTAGTTCCAACAGCCGGATTGATCGCTTTGCTAAGGTGTTGATGGAATATGGTTTCACCACGATTGTCCGCAAGACGCGCGGTGATGATATTGATGCCGCATGTGGTCAGCTTGCCGGTGATGTGATTGATCGTACTAAACGTACATTGAAAAAACGTCAGGCGGGTGAACCTATTCAGATAAGCACAGTCTGAATGGGAATGTTGGTATGTCCTGTCATGCAGTAACTGAAATGCAGTAAGTGAAATGATAGTTACAATTGCATATCTTTGGTCGGTGGGGATGGAATGATAAGGAAATCGTTATCGGGAATGACGGTTGTTGCCGTGGTGGTTGCTATGTTGTTGGCAGGATGTTCCAATCAACCAATAAAAGGCAATCAACAGAAAACAGTCGCAGCAGAAACCCGGATTCAACTGGGAATGGCCTATCTGGCTAAAGGTAATTTGCCTGCCGCCAGATATCACTTTGATAAGGTTTTACTGGCAAAGCCAGACCATTATCAGGCTCAATTAGGTATGGCGTTGTATGAGCAATATTCTGGTCAACCGGAAGCTGCCCGTCAACGTTACAAAATGGCGATGCAGTACGCGCCAGGAAATGATACGGTATTGTATCATTACAGCGTTTTTCTCTGTGAGCAGGGGCAGTATGAAGAAGTCAAGACTCTGTTTGCTGGGAGCCATGCTAACAGGCGTGTTTGTTATCAGTGATTTGCCGCTAGTAAAATAGCAAATCTATTTCGCCGCGCAGGCTATTGTGTAATTTAAAGATTATAGCAGGAGCCAGCGCGAAGTTTTTCACAACCTGAACAGAACCGCGTCTTCTTGCTAATGAATACAGAAACGACTCCAGAACAAGCTTATTTAACCGCAGGTCAGCTCCTGCGTCAGGCTCGTGAACAACACGGGCTAACCCAGCAGACTGTAGCTGATCGCTTGTGTTTAAAACTTTCGACTATCCGTGATATTGAAGAGGACAATATTCCAGCCACGATGGTACCGGCTTTCCTGCGTGGTTATGTTCGCTCTTATGCTAAGTTGGTGCAAATTCCAGAAGCAGAAATTCTGGCGATTCTGGATAAGCATACCCCGGCAAAAACAGCGAAAGTTTCACCGATGCAGAGTTTTTCATTGGGTAAAAAACGTAAAAAACGCGAAAGTTGGTTGATGTGGATTACGTGGTTGATTATTTTAGTTGTAATTAGTTTGACGGGAGCATGGTGGTGGCAAAACCATATAGCTCAACAGAAAGAATTGATTTCGATGGCTGATCATTCTGCGGCTAAAATTGCCCAGAAAAAAGGTAGTTCAGTGGATTCGTCCACTGAAAGTCACGATCAGGCGGCACAGTTACCGGCTCGCGAGCAGGCAACAAGCGAGCCGCCAGTATCTGTCGCTTTAGCCGAAAATGCCGTGGTGGCGAATAATACGAGTAGTCATCATCAGGAAGTGACTCAATCTGTGGCGTCAACTCAAAATCAAGTGATGAAAACACCTGGAACTCAATTAGCTGGTAACGGGCCGCAAACTCAGACTGCTCCGTTGCCGGCTAATCAAGGGACAGCTCAGGTACCGAGTGTGTCTGAAAATAATTCAACGGCAGTTGCTGACAGTAATAAGCTGATGATGAATTTTAAAGCATCCTGTTGGCTACAAGTTGTTGATGCAAATGGAAAAAAACTATTTAGTGGAACTAAAAATAAGGGTGACCATCTGAGCCTCTCGGGCTCATTACCTTATGAGTTAACTATCGGTGCTCCGGCTGTTGTGGATGTACAGTTCCGGGGGCAAGTTGTTGATTTAAGCCGCTTTATTAAAGAGAGTCGTATCGCGCGTCTTAAAGTGCCAGCAGCACAATAAAAGCCTGTTGTAGTAGGGCATAGTTGTAGTTTTATCAGTAAACACATGGAAGTATGGGAGAAACACCAATATGCATAATGAATCGCCGATAAAAAGACGCAAATCTACGCGTATTTATGTAGGCAATGTGCCTGTCGGGGATGGTGCGCCAATTGCGGTGCAGTCAATGACAAACACACGTACTACAGATGTGGAAGCGACTGTTAAACAAATTAAATCGCTTGAGCGTGTTGGCGTTGATATTGTTCGCGTATCAATACCAACAATGGATGCCGCAGAAGCATTTAAGTTGATTAAGCAGCAAGCGAGTGTTCCTTTGGTCGCAGATATCCATTTTGATTACCGTATTGCGCTTAAAGTTGCCGAGTATGGTGTCGATTGTCTGCGTATTAACCCTGGTAATATCGGTAGTGAAGCGCGTATCCGTGAGGTTGTGGCTTCTGCCCGTGATAAAAATATCCCAATCCGCATTGGTGTAAATGGCGGATCATTGGAAAAGGATCTTCAGGAAAAATATGGTGAGCCTACCCCAGAAGCGCTGGTGGAATCGGCTATGCGCCATGTGGATATTCTTGACAGACTTAATTTTAACCAGTTTAAAATCAGTGTAAAAGCGTCGGATGTGTTTCTGGCGGTTGGCGCCTATCGCTTGTTAGCTCAGAAGATTGATCAGCCATTGCATCTTGGGATTACCGAGGCGGGCGGCGCCCGTGCAGGCTCTGTAAAATCAGCCATTGGCTTAGGTATCCTCCTGTCAGAAGGTATCGGTGATACCTTGCGTATTTCTCTGGCTGCTGATCCTGTCGAAGAAGTTAAAGTGGGTTTCGACATTCTGAAAGCATTACGTATTCGTTCCCGTGGTATAAACTTTATCGCTTGTCCAACCTGTTCTCGTCAGGAATTTGATGTTATTGGCACAGTTAATGCCTTGGAACAGCGCTTAGAAGATTTACTCACACCGATGGATGTTTCTATTATTGGTTGTGTGGTTAACGGACCCGGTGAGGCGGAGGTTTCTACTTTAGGTGTCACCGGCGCCAGAACGAAAAGTGGTTTTTATGAAGATGGCGTGCGGCAGAGAGAGCGTCTCGACAATGCTGATATGATTGATCAGCTTGAGGCTAAGATTCGTGCTAAAGCGTCAATGCTGGATGAAAATAAGCGTATTGGCATAAGTCAACTGGACAAATAATGTATCTGATACTGGCTTATCATAACGATGAGCCAGCGTTGTTTTGTTTGCTAATTGAAGCTCGTCAGTATTCGCTTCTATAATCAACATCATTTTTGAATCATTAACTAGAGATAAAACGTGGCAAAAAATATCCAAGCTATTCGAGGCATGAATGACTACTTGCCGGCAGATACGGTTATCTGGCAGCGTATCGAAACTATTTTGAAACGGGTACTGGCGGGTTATGGTTATAGCGAGATTCGCACACCGATTGTAGAGCAGACCCCGTTATTTAAACGGGCTATTGGGGAAGTCACTGATGTGGTTGAAAAGGAGATGTATACCTTTGATGATCGCAATGGTGAAAGTGTGACCCTACGCCCTGAAAATACCGCAGGTTGTGTGCGTGCCGGTATTGAACATGGTCTGCTGTACAATCAGGAACAGCGCGTGTGGTATTTAGGGCCAATGTTCCGTTATGAGCGTCCACAAAAAGGCCGTTACCGCCAATTTTATCAGTTAGGCGCTGAGGTTTTTGGTCTTCAAGGGCCTGATATTGATGCCGAACTTATTTTATTGACCGCCCGCTGGTGGCGTGAACTCGGTATTTTTGAGCATGTAACGCTTGAACTGAACTCTATTGGTTCGTTGGCGGCACGCGCTAATTACCGCGAAGCGTTGGTGGCTTTTCTTGAGCAGCACAAAGATAAGTTGGATGAAGATTGCAAACGCCGTATGTACAGCAATCCATTGCGTGTTCTGGATTCAAAAAATCCTGAAGTTCAGCAACTTCTTAATGATGCGCCGGAACTGTTTGATTATCTTGATGCCGAATCAAAGGAACATTTTGATAGCTTGTGTGCGCTTCTTGATGGGGTGGGTATCAATTATCGGATTAATCAGCGTTTAGTTCGTGGTCTGGATTATTATAACCGCACGGTATTTGAATGGGTAACGACGGCGCTTGGGGCGCAAGGGACGGTTTGTGCCGGTGGTCGGTACGATGGGCTGGTTGAGCAAATGGGGGGCCGGCCAACGCCTGCTGTGGGTTTTGCTATGGGGATGGAACGTCTGATTTTGCTGGTGCAGGAAATCAATCCAGCATTTGCCGCGGAGCGGTCAGTTGCAGATGTTTATCTCGCTTCTTTTGGTGAAGGTAGTCAGCAAGCAGCATTGATTTTGGCTGAACAAGTACGTGATACGTTGCCCCAATTGCGTTTAATGATGAACCACGGGGGAGGGAACTTTAAAAAGCAACTGGGGCGTGCGGATAAACAAGGCGCCAAAATTGCACTGATCCTCGGTGAGGATGAAGTTCGTTCTGGTCAGGTAGCCATTAAAGATTTACGTACAGGTGAACAACAAACGTTGCCGCAAAGTGAAATTGCTGTTCGTTTGGCTGAACTGTTAGGTTAAGGAGAGACTCTGTGGAAGTCTATACCAATGAAAACGAACAAGTAGACGCGGTCCGTCGCTTTTTTGCCAATAATGGTAAGGCCCTGGTTTTTGGGCTGGTATTGGGTGCCGGGGCGCTGATTGGCTGGCGTTACTGGCAATCTCATCAGACAAATCAGTTGCAGGAAAGCGCAGAAGCTTTTGAACGGGTAGATCAAGGATTAGTTGCCAGTACAAAAGAGGGTCATGCTGCCGCTGAAAAATTTGCCAGTGAAACTAATAACAGTTATGGCGTGATGGCGCATATGCATTTGGCTCAACTTGCTGTTGAAAAGAATGAGTTAACTAAAGCAGATCAATTTTTATCTGCGGCTGCCGGTCAGGCAAAGAATGAGGATTTGCAGGCTCTGGTGAATATTCGCTTAGCTAGGGTTCAATTGGCGGAAGATAAAGCGGATGCTGCGCTGAAAACATTGGAACAGGTCAAAGGTTCCGGTTGGGTTGCCGTTGCAGAGGATATCCGTGGTGATGCACTGTTGAAAAAAGGCGATATTGCCGGCGCCCGTGCAGCGTATACCAAAGGCTTGAGCTCAGATTCACCACAGGTGATCAAATCGATGTTAAATCTTAAATTGAATAACTTATCCAGCTAAGGGGATTCTTTCAATGCAACTGCGTAAAACACTCCTGGTTGGTTTGGTAGCTTCTGTTCTGCTAGCCGGTTGTTCAAGTGAGCAAGACACGGTAACGATGTCACCATTGCCACAGGTCGAAAATCAATTTAATCCAAGCGAGGTTTGGGATAAATCTGTTGGTGATGGCGTAGGCCGTTATTATTCTCATTTGACGCCAACCTGGCAGGGCTCCGCTGTTTATGTTGCTGATCGTCATGGCATCGTTAAGGCGTTGGACATTGATAGCGGTAAAGAGATATGGTCGGTGAATCTGGCTGAAAAAACGGGTCTCCTCTCTTCTCGTATACCTGCATTGCTCTCTGGTGGTCTGACCGTTGCTGGGGATCATCTCTATGTAGGTACTGAACGTGCTAAAGTTATTGCATTGAATACCAAAGACGGCCAAGTTGCCTGGCAATCTGACGTTGCCGGTGAAGCGTTGTCGCGTCCTGTGGTGAGTGATGGTTTGGTACTGATTCATACCAGTAATGGGATGTTGCAGGCATTAAGTGAGTCAGAGGGTAAAGTGCAGTGGTCCGTTAATTTGGATACGCCATCATTATCATTGCGTGGCGAATCGGCTCCTGCTGTAGCTTACGGCGCTGCCGTCGTCGGTGGGGATAATGGCCGCGTCAACGCCGTCTTGATTTCTCAGGGGCAATTGATTTGGCAACAACGTATTTCTCAGGTAACCAGTTCTACAGAAATTGGTCGTCTTAATGATGTTGATACGACACCGGTTATTTCTGAGGGCGTGATATATGCAATAGCTTATAACGGTAATCTGGTGGCGCTTGATATGCGTTCAGGTCAGATCCTCTGGAAGCGCGATTTGGGTTCAGTGAACGAGATGGTTGTTTCTGGTGATAATATCTATATTGTTGACCAAAACGATCGGGTTATGGGGTTGCGTCAAAGTGATGGCGTCACTTTGTGGACTCAGACAAAATTGCAATACCGTAATTTGACCGCGCCTGAAATGTATAACGGCTATCTGGTTGTCGGTGACAGTGAAGGTTATCTGCACTGGCTGAATATGGATGATGGCAAGTTCGTTGCCCAGCATAAAGTCGATAGTTCCGGTCTAATGAGCCGTCCGGTTGTCGCCAGTGATAAACTGATGGTACAGGCGAAAGACGGTACGGTTTATCTGTTTACCCGTTGAGTATTGCTTACTGCCTGTTTATCGGAATATAAAGTAAAGCGTTAGTATAGTATTAATTATAGTACAGTCCCACGGCTCCTGGAGAGAACAGGAGCCGTTTCGTCTTTTTAGTGTTCTGTTGTTGATGAACAGCAGAATACTAATTTCAAATTAAGTCATGAGGCATCAACAAATGATACCTGTCGTCGCTCTGGTAGGGCGCCCCAATGTGGGTAAGTCCACATTATTTAACCGTTTAACCCGTACAAGAGATGCGCTGGTAGCGGATTTTCCAGGTCTGACTCGCGACCGCAAATATGGTCGAGCTGAGGTTGAAGGGCAGGAGTTTATCATCATTGATACCGGTGGTATCGATGGCGTCGAAGAGGGTGTAGAAACCCATATGGCAGCTCAATCTTTGATGGCGATTGAAGAGGCCGATATTGTTCTGTTTATGGTAGATGCTCGTGCCGGATTGATGCCGGCAGATCACGCGATAGCAAAACATCTACGTAGCCGTGAAAGAGCCACTTTTTTGGTCGCAAATAAAACCGACGGTGTTGATATTGATACCGCTGTTGCTGAATTTTATTCCCTCGGATTGGGGGATATCTACTCTATCGCTGCTTCTCATGGTCGCGGCGTCACCCAACTTATTGAACGAGTACTGTTACCTTTTTCTGGTAAAGGCGAAGAAGACGAAGTTGAGCTGACTGAGGAAGAAGCCAATGCAGCTTATTGGGCAGAGCAGGAACAGAATGAAATTGAGATGGTAGAAGAAGAGGAGGATTTTGATCCATCAACTTTGCCATTGAAATTAGCCATTGTCGGTAAACCAAATGTGGGTAAGTCTACGTTGACTAACCGTATCTTGGGTGAAGAGAGGGTTGTGGTTTACGACATGCCTGGCACGACCCGCGACAGTATTTATATTCCAATGGAGCGCAATGGCCGTGAATATATCCTTATTGATACCGCAGGGGTACGTAAGCGAGGTAAGATCACTGAAACGGTTGAAAAATTTTCAGTCATCAAAACCCTTCAAGCGATTGAAGATGCTAACGTTGTATTGCTAGTGATCGATGCGCGAGAGGGCATTTCCGATCAAGATTTGTCGTTATTGGGTTTTATTCTTAATAGCGGGCGCTCATTGGTCATTGCGGTCAATAAGTGGGATGGCATGTCGCAAGAAGATAAAGAGCGTGTGAAAGAGATGCTGGATTATCGTCTTGGTTTTGTTGACTTTGCCAGAGTTCATTTTATCTCTGCTCTGCATGGTAGTGGGGTGGGGAATCTGTTTGACTCGATTCTTGAGGCTTATGATTGCGCTACTCGTCGTGTCAATACTTCACTGCTAACCCGTATCATGCATATGGCGGAAGAAGATCATCAACCGCCGATGATCCGTGGTCGCAGGGTGAAAATGAAATATGCTCATGCTGGTGGTTATAATCCGCCAATCGTTGTGATCCACGGTAATCAGGTAACCGATTTGCCTGATTCTTATAAGCGTTACCTGATGAACTATTTCCGTCGATCTCTGAAAGTGATGGGGACGCCGATTCGGATTCAGTTTAAAGAAGGGGCAAATCCTTATGCCGATAAACGTAATACGTTGACGCCAAATCAAATGCGTAAGCGTAAACGTCTGATGGCGCATCTGAAAAAGCGTTAATGCTAAATTGTAAGAAAAAAGGGTGGTGATTAACCACCCTTATTGTCGGCATTCCATACCTGAGTAATGATTTCTGGTGCATCAGGCTCTGGAAGGGTGAAGTGGTATTCTTCATTTCCATTGGCAATACTGAGCAGGTAATAATGTTGGTCAGGATTTGGTGATGGTGGCATAGAATCAGAAAAATCTTGTTCTATGGCTTGAAGAAATAATTGCTGTTGGTGCGGAGACAATGATTTTAAATTCACTGTTTTATCTTGGTTAAGGTTAGGTGTAGTGGCAAATCCTCCTTGTAGAGAAATTGTGATTTTACTATCAGTTGTGAGTTTCAGAGTTTTATTATTCATGATATACCAATTTTTTACGGTTATTTTTTAGGTCTCTTTAGTATAGCGTGAAATTCGGCGTTAACAATTTTGGCATCTTCTATTAGATGTATTTTTTACAAGTCAGGTATTACAAATAATAAAATATCGCTGGCGTTAAACCAGCGATATATTTATAGATTAATCTTCAGTTTTGTCCTTATTCGCCGCCTTTTTCTTCCTTATCGCCGCCTTTATCCCCCTTATCGCCGCCTTTATCTTCCTTATCGCCGCCTTTATCGTCTTTGTCGCCGCCTTTATCTCCCTTATCGCCGCCTTTATCTCCCTTATCGCCGCCTTTATCGCCCTTGTCGCCGCCTTTATCATCCTTGTCACCGCCCTTATCGTCTTTATCTTCCTTCACTTTAACGCCCACTTCTTTCCAGCTATCAATTGTCGCTTTTTCAACATCCTCATCAAATAACTCACGAGCATGTTTAATTGTTAATTTAGCGAAGGATACGAAGTTAGCATCACGTGCAAGATCTTTATCCAACAATGTGTTGTACCATATTTTTCCTGCTTTCTCCCAGGCATATCCACCTAATTTTGTCGCCAGATTATAGAAGGCTTTATTAGGAATACCTGAATTAATATGAACTCCACCATTGTCTCTATAAATCGGCAGATCTTTATAATTATCCATATGACCAGGCTGTGGATCTTTACCGAGAGCTTCATCATCATATGCGCTGCCGGGGTTTTTCATTGAACGAATCCCTACACCTTTAATATCTTTGCCCAGTAACCCACTACCTATAATCCAATCTGCTTCGTCAGCTTTTTGTTTTAGATAATGTTGTTTTACTAATGAGCCAAAAACATCTGCTATTGATTCATTTAATGCTCCAGACTGGAAGAAATAGACCAGATCCGCTGTTTTCTCAATAACGCCATGAGATAATTCATGGCCTATCACATCAATAGATGTCGTGAAATCATTGAAGGTTTTGCCATCTCCGTCGCCAAATACCATTTGTCCGTTGCCCCAGAATGCATTCATATACTCTTCGCCATAATGCACGGAGGCAATTAATTTCATTCCTTTATCATCTAATGAATTGCGATTGAAAACTTCTTTATAGAAATTATAAGTTGCTTCTAAATATCTATATGCGTTATCAACTGATTTATCTCCGTTATCTGGATCTCCTTCATCTCGTACTAATTTTCCTGGCAACTTGCGTTTATTTTCTGCATCGTGAATAGAACGATGTATAGTGGTATTGGTAACTTTATCGTCATCGCCGGAATCATCGGAAGATTCTCTAATAACATTGTCCAACATTAAACTCTGAGTGTGATTTAATGTCATTAATACTTTCTTCTTTTCATTGTCATTATTATAAATATTTTGAAGAATGTACGGCGGTATTACGCCTCTGTAGTTATTGTTTTGTATTTGCATAAAATATCTCCTGGAATAAATTTTTAGTTATTAATTAGAGGTACTCTTTAGGTACGGATTCATATTAAACACGTTTCCAGCAGATAGTCATCAGGTCCAACCTGCTTCTTTTATGTTAAGGGGTTGTTAACAATTTGTTAATGTTTTTTATGTGAGGGATTCTTGCATTGGCTGTAATAAAAATATAAATAGTTAGGAATAGTTTTTTATAATATTCCTAACATGATAAAAAATCATATCCAGTTTTTTACTGGTAGAAAGTCGATATATAAAGCGGCTTCCGCAGAGCCAGGTTCAGGGTGATAATCATATTCCCAGCGTACTAATGGCGGCATGGACATTAAGATAGATTCTGTTCGTCCTCCACTTTGTAATCCAAATAGGGTTCCTCTGTCCCAAACGAGGTTAAATTCTACATAACGACCACGGCGATATAGTTGAAATTGCCGTTCACGTTCACTCCATAATATCTCCTTCCTTTTTTCCACAATAGGTAGATAGGCAGAAAGGAAACCTTTACCTATATCTTGAGTAAGATTAAAACAATGTTCAAAGTCAGGCGTATTTAAGTCGTCATAGAATAAGCCGCCAATTCCGCGGGCTTCATTACGATGTTTAATATAGAAATAATTATCACACCATTCTTTATATTTTGGATAAACATTTTCTCCATAGGGGCGACATATATTTCTGGCGGTAGTGTGCCAATGAATAGCATCTTCCTTAAAACCATAATAAGGCGTTAAATCAAAACCTCCGCCGAACCACCATACTGGCGCTTCACCTTCTTTTTCTGCAATAAAGAACCGAACGTTAGCATGACTGGTTGGTATATAGGGATTCAACGGGTGGATAACCAGAGAGACGCCCATTGCCTGATAATGACGTCCGGCCAATTCAGGACGGTGAGCTGTTGCTGATAAGGGAAGCATGTCTCCTGATACATGAGAGAAATTAGCGCCTGCTTGCTCGAATATCGTGCCTTCTTTCATAATTCGGCTACGGCCTCCGCCGCCTTCTTCTCGTTGCCAGCACTGCTCAGTAAATTTCGCTTTGCCATCTGTCTGTTCCAGTTGTTGGCAAATTTCATCCTGTAATGAAAGGAAAAAAGACTTAATTTGATTAATATTTGGTGTATTCATGATTCTTTTCCCATTATGGTATGGTGAGCGTTATATTATAGCCATTCGTAGAAGAGAACGCATTTTCGTATTGATTCCGGTGTTAAAGCAGAGATAATGAGAAAATCATTATTGCAATAAAAACAGGTTGGTTTAGGGATGGAAATTCGGGTATTTCGACAAGATGATTTTGAAGAAGTGATCACCTTATGGGAACGCTGCGATTTACTTAATCCTGGTGTTGATCCTGAAGTGGATATCGAGCGTAAATTGACTCATGATCCTGACCTGTTTTTAGTCGCGGAAGTGGCTGGTGAAGTGGTTGGGACGATTATGGGGGGCTATGATGGTCATCGTGGTTCAGCTTATTATTTGGGAGTTCATCCTGAATTTCGCGGTAGGGGAATTGCGAATGCATTAATTGCCCGATTGGAGAAGAAATTGATTGCCCGTGGTTGCCCAAAAATAGTTCTTATTGTTCCTGAAGATAATGATGCCACTATCTATATGTGCGAAAAACTGGAATATGAGGATCGTCATCAAGAGAGTGTTATTTTCAGTAAACGTTTGATTGGTGATCAGGAATATTGAGTTTAGATATGGCTGAGTGAAAGAATACCACTCAGCCACAAACTATTAGTTCAATTTGGTGACTTTTTTCACATCAACTGTCATACCGTTCCATTCTTTATCGACTTCACCTTCAAGACGAACTCTATCTTGCGGCGTTATCGTTTGACCATTCCAATATTTATGATCAACTTCGACTTCAACAATTCCTGCATTATCGCGGAATATGAAGTGATCACTATGGATACGGGATTCAATATATCCTTCCAGCACGACCCAACTGTCATCTCTCATATTTTTAACTTGTTGGGTGGTGGAAACTCTTGCATTGTGATCGACAAAACCACCTTGTGGCGCTGCTTGGACGGGAGGCTGTGCGGAATCGGGACCAGAAAAACCACCAAATTGCGTCTGTGAGGTTTGAGCCAGTGATGGCACACTGAACAAAGCAATCAAGGCAGTGGTTATAAGTGTTTTTTTCATCATATTGACCTTACTAATAGTGATGATTTTAGGGGAGGTAATAATACCGATAAGTGGTATTTTATCAAGGAAATATTCATTTAAAGTAATTAATTTAAATATCCTCTGAAACTAACAATCAGATGTGATGTCTCAGCACTTATTCTCTGTATTGAGTCAAAGGGAGCCAGTTATGCAAGAGTATGGTACGTTGTCAGGATTACGTTTTGCCACAATAAGCTGTGTGTTGTTATTGGCTGGTTGTGCGGGTTCATCGGGTTTTTCATGGTCGAATTTGTCTCCTTTTAGCTGGTTTGGCAGCCCTTTAAAAATTTCAGCTCAGGGAGTGGGAGAAATAAATGGTCTGACTGCGATGAATAAAGACGCGATAGAGAAGGGATTGGATGGAAAGTACCACTTACGTAGTGGTATGGAAACAAAAAATGGTCAATTGGTGACAGTATTTCAAGCAATGGGTGGTGATCAATTGAAGGTTGCGCTATTTGGTCAGGCCGATGGAAAAGTCAGCCACATTGAAGTGTTGGATAAAGATATTGAAACTGTCTGGGGAACAAAGATCGGTATGCCATTCTCGGCACTTTATGGCAAAGCATTTGGTGCTTGCCAAAATACGGTGAGTGGGTCAGAGAAGAGCGCTATTGTTTGCGTATCCCCGCAGAGCAAACATGTCAGTTATCTATTTACCGGTAATTGGAATGGCCCGGAAGGTTTGATTCCTTCTGATGATGTGCTGAAAAACTGGAAAATGGAACGTATCATTTGGAAGCGATGAGCGTTTCTGATTAGAACATAAACCGAGTTGGTTTGGTGAATTTGATGTTCCTCTTGCGGAGCCGTAACAGGCCCGCATTTTTCATTTAAAAACCTTACTGTTCCTGCCAGCTTATTGCGTTTCATGCTTTCTAATTGCAATTTGGTATATTAAACGGCGATAGTTATCTACCCTGTTATAAATAAACTGGATACATTAGTCACTGGCGCGTTATTTGATGAAATAACGGATAAGGTGAGAAATGAAAAAGTATTCAGTAGAAAACACGATACTAAACGGACTGGTAGTAGTGACTTTATTAGGCAGCAGTCATGCCTTTGCTGTAGAGCTGTTAAACAGCTCTTATGATGTTGCGCGTGAGTTATTTTCTGCACTGAATCCTGAATTTGAAAAACAGTGGAATGAGCAATATCCACAAGACAAATTGATAATCAAACAATCCCACGCCGGTTCTTCCAAACAAGCATTGGCAATTCTTCAGGGGTTGCGGGCTGATGTGGTGACTTACAATCAGGTAACGGATGTGCAAATTTTGCATGATCGTGGGGATTTGCTCCCGGCTGATTGGCAGAACCGTTTGCCAAATAGCAGTTCACCTTACTATTCCACGATGGCGTTTCTCGTGCGTAAAGGTAACCCCAAAAATATTCATAATTGGGATGACTTAGTGCGTCAGGATGTCAAATTAGTCTTCCCAAACCCTAAAACCTCCGGTAATGGTCGTTATACTTATTTGGCCGCTTGGGGAGCTATTCAACAAGAAAATGGTGGAGATCAAGGTAAAACTCGCGAGTGGATGAAACATTTCCTGAAAAATGTCGCCGTGTTTGATACCGGAGGTCGCGGTGCGACAACGTCATTTATTGAACGTGGCTTGGGTGATGTGCTGATCAGTTTTGAATCTGAAGTTAACAACATTCGTAAGCAGTATGGTGATGATAAATATGAAGTGATCGTTCCACCGGTAGGTATTCTGGCGGAATTCCCAGTGGCTTGGATTGATAAACATATTGCGAAAAACGGTACAGAGGAAGCGGCTAAAGCTTATCTGAATTATCTTTATAGTCCACAGGCACAGCAGATCATGACCCGCTTTAATTATCGTGTCAGTGATAAAAACGTGATGGCTCAGCAGGGAGCCCATTTTCCAGAAACTAAGCTGTTTCGATTAGAAGATCAATTTGGTGGTTGGCCGCAAGTGATGAAAACTCACTTCAATACTGGCGGCATACTGGATCAATTGCTGGCCGAGGGGCATAAGTAATGTTTTCGAAATCCAGTAAGCGAGTATTGCCTGGTTTCGGGTTAAGCTTAGGCAGTAGTGTGTTCTATACCTGTTTGATCTTATTGTTACCCCTGAGTGCATTAGTTGTGCAACTTTCCAGTATGACCTGGGAGCAGTATTGGCAGGTTATTGCTAATCCCCAGGTTGTGGCGGCTTACAAAGTAACATTGCTGGCAGCGGCGGTTGCCAGCTTGTTTAATGCGGTGTTTGGTATGCTGATGGCATGGGTTTTAACCCGCTATCGTTTCCCAGGCCGTAGCTTATTGGATGGTTTGATGGATCTCCCTTTTGCGTTACCTACTGCGGTAGCGGGGTTGACATTGGCGACGCTATTCTCTGTTAGTGGTTGGTATGGCTCTTTGCTTGGGCACTTTGATGTGAAAGTCGTGAATACTTGGTTGGGTATTGCGGTGGCAATGGCGTTTACCAGTCTGCCATTTGTAGTGCGAACAATTCAGCCAGTACTTGAAGAGTTAGGGCCGGAATATGAAGAAGCAGCTCAAACATTAGGCGCTAATCGTTGGCAAACTTTCTGGCGGGTTGTATTGCCAGAATTGTCTCCCGCTTTAATTGCGGGCACGGCACTCTCTTTTACTCGCAGTTTGGGGGAATTTGGCGCAGTGATCTTTATTGCTGGCAACATTGCATGGCAAACAGAAGTGGTATCGCTGATGATTTTCATCCGTTTACAGGAGTTTGATTATCCCGCGGCCAGTGCCATCGCATCAGTTATATTGGCAATATCCCTGATATTACTATTTAGCATTAATACTCTGCAAAGCCGCTTTGGTAAGCGGATTGGAGGGCATTAATGGTTGAATTATCGGAATCTTATGTAGCGCAACAACCACCTGTAAATTGGGGCAAGTGGACGTTGATCGTAACCGGCGTATTGTTTTCAATTTTACTGTTAGTGATCCCGATTGCCTGGATATTTATGACTGCTTTTTCTAAAGGGATTGAGGTAGTCACTCAGAATCTTTTCGATCCTGATATGTTGCATGCCATCTGGTTAACGATATTGATTGCATTAATTACCGTTCCGGTAAACCTGATTTTTGGCGTCATGATCGCTTGGTTGGTAACGCGCTTTCAGTTTCCGGGGCGACAATGTTTATTGACGTTGATCGATATTCCGTTTGCTGTTTCACCGGTCGTAGCGGGTTTACTCTACCTATTGTTTTATGGTTCGAATGGTTGGGCAGGAAGTTTACTGGAACCCTATGATATCCAATTGATGTTTTCCTGGCCGGGGATGGTCTTGGTGACGATATTTGTGACTTGTCCGTTTGTTGTTCGAGAGTTGGTGCCGATGATGCTTAGTCAGGGGAGCCAGGAAGATGAAGCAGCGATTTTATTGGGGGCATCGGGTTGGAAAATGTTTTGGCGGGTGACGTTACCTAATATCCGTTGGGCGTTGTTATACGGTGTGGTTTTAACCAATGCTCGGGCTATTGGTGAATTTGGCGCTGTTTCAGTGGTATCCGGCGCTATTCGTGGTGAAACTTACACATTGCCATTGCAGGTTGAACTACTGCATCAAGATTACAACACCGTAGGGGCATTTACTGCGGCGGCATTGTTGGCATTGATGGCAATTATCACTTTGATTGTTAAAAGTGCTTTGCAGTGGCGGTTAAGTCGTCAACATGGTTAAGGTAGGAGCAGAATATGAGTATTGAAATTAGCAATATCAGTAAATATTTTGGTCGGACTCAGGTTTTGAGCGATGTCACTCTGAATGTTTTTTCTGGAGAAATGGTTGCTCTGCTTGGTCCGTCAGGCTCCGGTAAAACAACCTTGTTGAGGATTATTGCTGGTCTGGAACAACAAACTGCGGGGAAGTTGAGTTTCCACGGGCAAGATGTTAGCCGTATGCATGCTAAAGATCGGCAAGTTGGATTCGTATTTCAGCATTACGCTCTGTTTCGGCATATGACTGTGTTTGATAATGTTGCTTTTGGATTAACAGTACTGCCGCGACGTAAGCGTCCGAATATGGCGGCTATCCGCCGTAAAGTTATGGAGTTGCTGGAGATGGTGCAATTGACGCATCTTGCTGAACGCTATCCATCGCAACTTTCTGGCGGGCAGAGACAGCGGGTAGCGTTGGCAAGAGCATTGGCTGTTGAACCACAAATTCTATTACTTGATGAGCCGTTTGGCGCACTGGATGCTCAGGTAAGAATGGAATTACGCCGTTGGCTACGTCAGCTCCATGAAGAACTTAAATTTACCAGTGTCTTTGTCACTCACGATCAGGAAGAAGCGATGGAAGTGGCTGACCGGGTTGTTGTCATGAGACAAGGGAATATTGAACAGGTTGGTACGCCGCAAGAAGTATGGCGTTATCCGGCAAGCCGTTTTGTAATGGAGTTTCTGGGTGAGGTCAATCATTTTAGTGGTGAAATTAAAGGTTCTCAGCTATTGATTGGCGGACAGCACTTGCCTCTCAATGTGACGCCAATCCATCAGGGGAATGTCGATGTATTCTTACGTCCGTGGGATATCATGATGAACTCGCAACCGACACTTTCCAGTCCATTGCCAGTACAGGTGACTGAGGTCAGTCCTAGAGGGCATTTCTGGCAGCTTTCGGTTCAGCCTCTAGGCTGGCATCATGAATCGGTTGCTGTTGTTTGGTTTAATGAGACTTCAGTACCCACCAGAGGAAGCCGTTATTTTATTGGTGGCACTGAAGCGCGTTTATATGCGGGCGATAAACAATTGCAAACACTGAGTTTAGCCCAAACTGCCTGATAATTATTTAGATTTGGTTGGTACCATTTTGCTCATCTCCTTACCGCCAGGAATGGGCATTTTTTATTTAAGGGCTTGCGATATATTCCTGAATATGGTTATTTCGCTCTTCTATTAAATAAAATTTGGGTAATAGCTGTGGCAAGCTTGGAACATTTTATAGGTAACACCCCGCTGATAAAATTACAACGAATCACCGATAAGCTAGGGGTGGAAATATGGGTGAAACTTGAAGGTAATAATCCGGCAGGCTCGATAAAAGACAGAACAGCGCTGTCAATGATTCAGCAAGCTGAATTGCGCGGTGAGATTTCTCCCGGTGACGTATTGATTGAAGCTACTAGCGGAAATACGGGGATTGCGTTGGCAATGATTGCCGCAGTAAAAGGTTATCATCTTAAGTTATTGATGCCGGATAATATGAGCCTTGAGCGTCAGGCTTCTATGCGAGCTTATGGCGCAGAACTGATTTTGGTGAGTAAAGCAATGGGCATGGAAGGCGCACGTGATTTAGCTCAGCAAATGGAGCGTAATGGTGAAGGTAAAGTTCTTGATCAATTCAATAACCCGGATAATCCTTTAGCGCATTTTACGACCACAGGGCCTGAAATTTGGCAACAGACGCAAGGGCGTATGACGCATTTTGTTTCCAGTATGGGAACGACAGGAACCATTACCGGTGTTAGCCGCTATTTAAAAACTCAGTCTAATAGTGTACAGATTATTGGTTTACAACCGGCGGAGAATAGCCATATTCCCGGTATTCGTCGCTGGTCGCCGGCTTATTTGCCAGGTATTTTCCGCAAGGAGTTAGTCGATCAAGTGCTGGATATCACTCAGAAAGAAGCTGAAGATACCATGCGTTTGTTGGCTCAGAAAGAAGGCATTTTCTGTGGGGTCAGTTCCGGCGGCGCTGTTGCCGGAGCATTAAGTGTTGCAGTACAAAATCCAGGTTCTGTCATTGTTGCCATTATCTGTGACCGTGGCGACAGATATCTTTCTACCGGAGTATTTAATTAATCTGGTCATATATTCAGCGTGAGTAGAGTAAAACAGGCGGTAAGCTCTGCTCACACTAGCCAATTTCTAATAGGGAAAATGGTGTGAATCGAAGATAAGGGATAAAAAAACAGCCGTGATTGTCGGCCGTTTTTTAAGATGAAAATGGTATTGTGACAGTTAAAGTGTTGCTACTTTTTAATACGCATAATGGGGGTTTCACCAACAGTGACAGAACCACTCAACTTGGATAACTCTTTAATTTCATCCATGTTGGAAATAACAACCGGAGTCAGGGTCGATTTTGCTCTTTCTTCAAGAAGTTTGAGATCGAATTCCAAAACTAAATCACCTTTTTGTACACGCTGACCTTCTTCAGCAATACGCTTAAAGCCTTCGCCTTTAAGCTCAACCGTATCAATCCCAAAATGGACAAATAGCTCAATACCGCTGTCCGATTCGATAGAAAATGCATGGTTGGTTTCAAATATTTTACCGATTGTTCCATCAACTGGCGCAACTATCTTGTTGCCGGCGGGTTTTATAGCGATACCGTCGCCGACAATTTTCTCGGCGAA
Organism: Photorhabdus sp. P32; assembly: GCF_038085095.1. Classification (NCBI taxonomy): domain Bacteria; kingdom Pseudomonadati; phylum Pseudomonadota; class Gammaproteobacteria; order Enterobacterales; family Morganellaceae; genus Photorhabdus; species Photorhabdus sp. P32. The sequence continues at coordinate 144,626 of NZ_JAZGJN010000294.1, forward strand.
AACAACATCTGGAACATCTTCAATATTGACAATCTCACCAGATAAAGGCGCGATAATTTCAATAGTGCCGCTGTTTTTTTTATCATCTGAAACTAGAGATTTCAGTTTATCAAACAGACCCATGAATCTTCTCCTAATTGTTTATACTGGACCGCGTTTTAACCGATATTGTTAGCAAAGTGTTTTTTCTTTGATGAAGGTATCAACCAATTCTATCAACCCCTGAGCGGTAGACTGAGATAGGGCTTGCTCAGCTAGCGCTTTTGCATCTTCGTAACGAGTATTACGAATGATTTTCTTGATGCGGGGAATAGAAATCGCACTCATACTAAACTCATCCAGCCCCATGCCTAATAGCAACAACGTAGCACGTTCATCACCTGCAAGCTCGCCACACATCCCCGTCCATTTACCTTCAGCGTGTGAAGCATCGATGGTTTGCTTAATCAGGCTCAATACTGCTGGTAGCATCGGGTTATAAAGATGAGAAATCAACTCGTTACCGCGGTCTACAGCAAGAGTATACTGAGTTAGATCGTTTGTCCCAATACTGAAAAAGTCAACTTCTTTTGCCAGGTGATGAGCAATAACTGCGGAAGCTGGTGTTTCTACCATCACCCCTACTTCGATCGCTTCATCGAATTTTTTACCTTCTTCGCGAAGCTGACCTTTCAGCAATTCAAGTTCTGCTTTCAGTTCGTGTACTTCTTCTACAGAAATAATCATTGGAAACATAATACGTAGTTTACCGAAAGCAGATGCACGTAAGATAGCACGTAACTGAGAATGTAAGATCTCTTTTCGATCAAGGCAAATACGAATTGCACGCCAACCAAGGAATGGATTCTCTTCTTTCGGTAAATTCATATAGGGCAGATTTTTATCACCACCGATATCCATTGTACGTATAATAACCGCCTGGCTGCCCATTGCTTCGGCAACGGCTTTATAAGCTTGGAATTGTTCTTCCTCTGTTGGCAGCGCATCACGATCCATAAACAGGAATTCTGTACGGTATAAACCGACACCTTCGGCCCCATTGCGCTCAGCGCCGATCACATCACGGACAGTACCGATATTGGCACAGACTTCAACCTGATGACCATCGAGAGTCATTGCCGGGAGGTCTTTCAGCTTTGCAAGTTCAGTTTTTTCTGCCAGATATTCGTTTTTGGTCTTTTTTAGTTGTTCAATTTTTGCATCAGATGGGTTGATATAAATATGGTTATTTACCGCGTCCAGGATTAGATAATCACCATTTTGGATTGTCGTCGTCGCTTGGGTGGTACCTACGATCGCTGGCAGTTCAAGAGAGCGGGCCATGATTGACGTGTGGGAGGTTCGGCCGCCTAGATTGGTAATAAAACCGAGTACTTTTTCCAGATTGAGTTGTGCGGTTTCCGATGGGGTCAGGTCGTTGGCAACCAGAATAATTTCCTCTGAAATTGAGCCAAGATCAACGATGGGCATACCTAGAATGTTTTTCAGCAAGCGTTTACCGATATCACGCACGTCTGTGGCACGTTCTTTCAGGTATTCATCATCTAATTCTTCAAGGGCTTGGGCCTGAGTTTCAATAACGGAATAGACCGCGGCATCCGCAGTTTTGAAATCATTTTTGATTAACGAAATAATTTCTTGCTCAAGTTCTTCATCTTCCAATAGCATGATATGCCCTTCGAAGATTTCAGCTTTTTCTTCTCCGAGGTTTTTTGCTGCTATATTCTTGATAATTTCTAGCTGAGATGAGGCTTTTTCACGGCCTTGCTTGAAATAGGAAATTTCTTGTTCGACTTGCTCTTGGCTGATTTTTTTCTGATTGACAATAATTGGGTCTTCTTTCAGTAATAGTGCTTTACCGAAAGCGATGCCTGGTGATACTAATATGCCTGAAATCATGATGTTACCTAACTACTAATAATTATTCTTTAAAGAGCCAGCCCGCAGATGGTTTGCTGTTTTAGGACATACATTTAAACTGATATCCCCAGATAAAAGTTTATCCGGGGATGAGGAACGGCTAAGTGAATACCTGTTTATACCCGTTATCTTTCAAGTTGCCTCTTTGTTGGCTGCACTCACTCACCCCGGTCACAGAGTTATCTATGCTCCCGGGGATTCGCTCCCTTGCCGTCGCGATGCATCTTGAAATCCATAGGGTATATTCACAATCTCTGAATCTTGACTGGCTTTGCGGTCAACGGAAAATTATTCCAGTTCTGCCATCAATTTAACCAGATGTTCGATTGCTTTTTGCTCATCTTCACCTTCAGCAGAAATGGTCACTACAGTGCCTTGAGTGAGTCCCAAAGTTTGCAGCTTGAACAGGCTTTTGGCACTGGCAGTTTTACCACCGGAAGTCAGTGTAATGTCGGAGGAGAAACTTTTGGCTTCTTTAACAAACTGTGCAGCGGGACGGGTGTGTAGGCCATTTGGCGCAGTAATAGTGACTTCTTGCTGGAACATAACGTTTCCTTAATAACTTAGATTTTTGCTGTGTAAGTTAAGAACTTGTAATGGACAAATTTTAACTTGAGTGTTTATTTACTGCCTATCCCATTCAAGACGATTTTTTTACCTAAAGAGTGAACTGGGTAATATTCTGGCAAAAGCGATAAATAGCTCCTGAACGCTCTTTAGTACGGCCCATAACTTCCGGGTCATGTGTGTGCTGCCTGTTTCACTTTTACTGATAAGAATGAACAGCGTTAACTACGTCTACTGAGATAGACTCTCAGGTCGATAATGTAATAAAAATTTTTATTCATTATCAAAAAAATTATTCTTTTCGATGCTTCTGGTTGATAGTTTGAAGTAAAGATAGATCGCGGAACTACTTAACTGAAACTACTACTCCTGTTAATTAATTTCGAGCATCGAAATAATTATTATTGGTTAAATACTAGACCCATTGTAAGAAATCATCTGGCAAAGTGTAAAAATTTGATCTACCACACAGAAAAAGCACCATTTAGGTGCTTTTTTATCAATAAATCTAAGTAACTTACTTAAAAACTTTTATTCATCAGACAAGTCAGTAAACAGTACGCTGCTTAGATAGCGTTCACCTGATGAAGCCAGAATGACGACGATATTTTTGTCTTTATATTCCGGTTCCTGAGAAAGTTTTACCGCTGCTGCAACGGCGGCGCCAGAGGAGATACCTGCCAGAATGCCCTCTTTTACCATAATTTCACGCGCGGTTTTAATCGCTTCCTCGTTGCTGATTTTGAAAACGCGATCAACCAGTTTCAAATCAAGGTTATCTGGAATAAAACCCGCACCAATACCTTGGATCTTATGGGGGCCAGGTTTCACTTCTTCGCCGGCCAGAGTCTGACTGATAACTGGCGAATCTTCAGGTTCTACAGCAACCGCAGTAATATTTTTACCTTTGGTATTTTTCAGGTAACGAGCAACGCCTGTTAATGTACCGCCAGTCCCTACACCGGCAACAAATACATCCACTTCACCGTCAGTGTCTTCCCAGATTTCAGGGCCTGTGGTTTTTTCATGGATTTCTGGGTTTGCCGGATTGCTGAATTGTTGCAGGATAATATAACGATCGGGATCGCTAGCTTTAATTTCGTCCGCTTTCTCGATGGCGCCTTTCATGCCTTTAGCGCCTTCCGTCAGCACCAGTTGCGCGCCCAATGCTTTCAATAGCTTGCGGCGCTCAATACTCATGGTTTCTGGCATAGTCAGCGTTAATTTGTAACCCCGAGCGGCGGCAACATAAGCAAGGGCTATCCCGGTATTACCGCTGGTAGGTTCTACCAACTCCTTCCCTGGTTGCAGGATACCGCGTTTTTCAGCATCCCAAATCATGTTGGAACCAATGCGACATTTTACACTAAAACTTGGGTTACGGGATTCTACTTTTGCCAGAATACGCCCATTGCCAAAGTGTTTTAGGCGAATTAACGGGGTACGACCAATAGTCAAAGAATTATCTTCGTAAATTTTACTCATACTCGTCTTTCAACTCCCTTTAGTGATATCCGGTCAACAATACGCCAACAACCGGTTAATGGAAATATAACTTAAATATATTTTTATAGTCTAAAAGAATAACTTAAATGAATATCATGGCATAATACGGGGAGCATGTTGATCTCGATAGCGATCGACCCACATTGCCGTCGCGGCGCATACGGCAATAGGCATAATCACCAAATTGACAATGGGTATCATGGTTAAAATACTTACTGTGGCGCCAAATTGCAGATTAATTATTTTGTTTTGGCGAAGGGCGCTACGCATTGTTGGAAAACTGACTTTGTGGTTATCAAAAGGGTAATCACAATACTGAATCGATAGCATCCAGGCACTGAAAATAAACCAGAGCACAGGTGCGACAGTCTGCCCGATAACAGGAATAAAATAGAGTAGCAATAACACCAAAGCGCGTGGAATATAGTAGCACAGCTTGGCTAATTCCCGTTTCAGGATACGTGGGACATCTTTGAAGAGTGCTGTAACACCGGTATCCGGTGCGGGGGTTCCTGTTAAATCCGCTTCCAGTTTCTCTGCCAGCAGACCATTGAATGGCGCTGCGATGAAATTCGCTATTGTGCTGAAGAAGTAAGTAAAAATCAGCAAAACAGAGATCAGGGCCAATGGCCATAAAATATAACTGAGCCATTGCATCCAATCCGGTATTTTGCTCACTATCCAATGAATCCAGTTCTCCAGTTTCTGATAGAGCCACCAAAATGAACCGCCGAGAAACAAAATATTTGCCAACAAAGGCAATAGGACAAATCGTTTAATGCCTGGGCGAGTAATTAATTTGCAACCTTGCATCAAATACTGAAAGCCGCTCAAATTTTTTGGCGATTTTGTCAAATTCAGCATACTTCCTATTCTCTCTTGTGTGATTGAAACGCTATCATATAGGCAGGATTTTCGACTGACTAGTATTGTTCTGTATAAAAAGAACGCAAAAGAGGCTTATTAGGCATCTTTCTGATAAGAAAAGCGTGTATAAGCTTGCACTTGTGTTATTTGACAAATACAGTTAATACAGAAAATATTCCGCCGTGGTGGCATACTTAATTAAACAACAGAGATAGCAATGATGCAGGATTTGCGTCTGATATTAATCATTGTTGGTGCGATAGCAATAATAGCTTTGCTGTTACATGGGTTGTGGACCAGCCGTAAAGAGCGTTCTTCGCTTTTTCGTGATCGCCCAGTTAAACGTCATAAACATGATCGTCAGAATAGTTTCGTCGATGACAGTGATGATGAAGCGTTCGACGATCAGCAAAAGCCTTATGCCCATAAGCAGGCGAAATCTCATCAGAATAAAGCTGAGCCAGCTATCGAGCGCCGTCAGCAAAAGTTGACTGAAATGGATGCTGTAACGTCTGAAGAAAGCGATGATCCATTGCTGACGGGCCGCCAGCCTGAGACGACAGCGAGAAGGGCCGTTATAGAAGAGCAAGAACCCCAACTCGGTCTGTTTGAATTCGAAGAGCAGAATGAGCCTGAAAAAAACAGATCTGCACTTGAAGAAAAGTCTCAGGAGGCGGTTGGCGAAAAAGAAGCTCAGACTAAAGTGAAAGAAATTGTTTTGGTTCTTCACGTAGCAGCACATCATGGTCAGGAATTGAATGGTGAACCCTTGCTGCAAAGTATTCTACAATCTGGCTTCCAGTTTGGGGAAATGCAAATTTTTCACCGTCACGTGAACCCATCAGGTAGCGGCCCGATACTGTTTAGCCTGGCAAATATGGTGAAACCGGGTTCATTTAATCCTGAAACAATGGCTGATTTTACGACGCCAGGGGTTTCTATGTTTATGGTGGTCCCTTCTTACGGAGAATCTAGCCAGAATTTTAAGCTGATGTTGCAGGCGGCTCAGCGTATTGCTTCTGATGTTGGGGGTGTGGTGCTTGATGATGAGCGAAAAATGCTGACGCCGCAAAAAATCGAATTATATAAAGCACGCATTCGCAGCACACTTGGTGTTCAGGTATAATCAATTTATCGAATGTTCAAGCCTCCGCCAGTCGGGGGCTTTTTATCGCTGGTTATAAGTCATGAAATCAACTGCTCAACAAATAGAAAAGCTCAGAACAACACTGCGTCATCATGAATATCTGTATCACGTTATGGATGCGCCGGAGATCCCTGATGCGGAATATGATCGGTTAATGCAGGAATTGAAGGATCTTGAAGAACAATATCCTGAGTTGATTACATCGGATTCGCCAACGCAACGGGTTGGGGCGGCTCCTCTGACGGCTTTTGAGCAAGTCAGCCATGAAATTCCTATGTTGTCACTGGATAACGTATTTGATGAAGAGAGTTATCTGGCGTTTGATAAGCGGGTGCGTGACCGCCTGAAAGAAACTCAGGATTTAGAAGTGTGCTGCGAGCTGAAATTGGATGGTTTGGCGGTCAGCCTGTTGTATGAAAGTGGTGAATTAGTACGGGCTGCAACCCGTGGCGATGGTACAACAGGGGAAAATATTACATCGAATATACGGACTATCTGTGCAATTCCGCTGCGTCTGTTCGGCGAAAATATTCCAGCTCGTATTGAAATTCGCGGTGAAGTTTTCATGCCGCAAAAAGGGTTTGAGAAACTGAATGAAGAAGCCCGTCGCACGGGCGCAAAAGTATTTGCTAATCCACGTAATGCGGCGGCTGGCTCGTTGCGTCAACTCGATCCCCGTATTACAGCTAAACGTCCATTGGCTTTCTTCTGTTATGGTGTTGGTGTATTGGAGGGGGGAGAATTACCAGCCAGTCACTACGAGCGATTGATACAGTTTAAGAAATGGGGATTGCCGGTCAGCGATAAAGTTAAAGTTTGTACCGATAGCCAACAGGTTATTGATTTTTATCATGATATTGTAGACCAGCGTTCCGCGTTGGGGTTTGATATTGATGGTGTCGTTGTCAAAGTCAATTCTCTGGAATTACAGGAAGCATTGGGCTTTGTTGCCCGTGCGCCACGTTGGGCGACGGCATTCAAATTTCCTGCACAGGAGCAAATGACGATTGTTCGTGATGTTGAATTTCAGGTTGGTCGTACTGGCGCGATCACACCGGTAGCACGTCTGGAACCAGTACTAGTCTCTGGTGTGACTGTCAGTAATGCAACATTGCACAATGCGGATGAGATTGAACGCTTAGGTTTGCGGATTGGCGATACGGTTATTATTCGCCGTGCTGGTGATGTGATTCCACAAGTTGTCGGTGTTTTGGAAGACAGAAGGCCACAGGACAGTAATGAAGTTGTTTTCCCTGAACACTGTCCGGTATGTGGGGCAGATATTGAAAGGATTGAAGGGGAAGCTGTAGCGCGTTGTACGGGGGGATTGGTGTGTGGCGCTCAGCGTAAAGAAGCACTGAGACATTTTGTTTCTCGTCGGGCGATGGATGTTGACGGCATGGGAGAAAAGATTATCGATCAGTTGGTGGATAAAGAGTATGTCGAAACTCCGGCCGATCTTTTCAGGCTGACGGCAGGCAAGTTGACTGGGCTTGATCGCATGGGGCCAAAATCTGCTCAGAATGTGGTAGATGCGTTGGAAAAAGCGAAAAAAACCACCTTTGCCCGTTTCCTTTATGCGTTGGGTATCCGTGAAGTGGGGGAAACGACCGCCGCTAATCTGGCAGCTCACTTTGGCGAACTAGATAAATTACGTTCTGTTGATGAGGAAGCATTGAAAGAGGTTCAGGATGTTGGCGAAGTAGTAGCAAAACATGTTGTTAACTTCTTCAGTGAACCTCATAACCAAGCAGTCATTAATGATCTAATTGATAATATCGGTATCAACTGGGAGCCGGTTGTCGTAACCAAGGCTGAGAAGATTGACAGCCCGTTTTCGGGTAAAACAGTTGTGTTGACAGGTTCATTGCATCAGTTATCTAGAGATGAAGCCAAAGCTAAACTTGCTGCACTTGGGGCAAAAGTGACAGGTAGCGTTTCTAAGAAAACAGATTTGGTGATTGCGGGTGAAGCCGCCGGTTCAAAGTTAGCTAAAGCTAATGAGTTGAATATTTCGGTTATTGATGAAGAAGAAATGATCCGCTTATTGGGCGAATAACTTTTTGTTTACATACTGATTATTGAGAGCTTTTCTCAATAATCAGTTATGAGCAATAAAGGTATTTTAAAATCTGGTTTTGTACGATCCAGTTAAAAATGTGATCAGGCTCGTTAAGTAAAGGTTTACAGTAAGAATTATCTCAGTTTAATGTGATATCTATCCTTATTTGCTCACCTTTTATTACATAGAATGCATTTATAAAAACTCGCTTTCTATCGTGTTTGGAGTAGATATGTCTCAAATCCTGCATTTCTTTTTAGCTTTAATTGTCATTGGCGGCTTTGCTATTTTGGCGAGTAGTGACCGTAAAAGTATTCGTCTTCGCTATGTTATTCAATTGCTTGTTATTGAACTTATCTTGGCTTGGTTTTTCCTGAATTCTGGTATTGGTCAGGAATTTGTCATGGGATTTGCTGGCTTGTTTGAGCATTTACTGAAATATGCGGGTGAAGGGACAGAGTTCATTTTTGGCGGCATGATGGATGCAAAGCTGGCATTCTTCTTTCTGAATGTATTGTGTCCGATTATTTTTATTTCTGCGTTGATTGGTATTTTGCAGCATATCAAACTATTGCCAATTATCATCCGGGTTATTGGTACCCTGTTGTCTAAAGTCAACGGCATGGGGAAACTAGAATCATTTAACGCGGTCAGTTCTCTAATACTTGGACAGTCGGAAAACTTTATTGCTTATAAAGATGTACTGGGAAAAATGTCTGAACGTCGCATGTATACGATGGCTGCGACTGCAATGTCAACTGTTTCTATGTCGATCGTTGGGGCTTACATGACAATTTTGGCGCCCAAGTACGTTGTAGCGGCATTGGTGCTTAATATGTTCAGTACCTTTATCATCCTATCACTGATTAACCCGTATGCTGTTGATAGTGAAGAAGATATTCAGATGAACAATCTTCACGAAGGTCAAAGTTTTTTCGAAATGCTAGGTGAATATATTTTGGCGGGTTTCAAGGTAGCCCTTATTGTTGCTGCTATGTTGATTGGTTTCATTGCCTTGATTGCGGCTGTTAATGCACTGTTTAGCATGGTGTTTGAGAAGAGTTTTCAGGAAATACTCGGCTATGTGTTTTATCCATTTGCTTGGGTGATTGGGATTCCTACAGATGAAGCATTGAAGGTTGGTAGCGTCATGGCAACCAAATTGGTTGCTAATGAATTTGTGGCAATGCACAGCTTACAGTCAATTGTGACAGAACTTTCTCCTCGTTCGCAGGGTATTTTGTCGGTATTTTTGGTTTCTTTTGCTAACTTCTCTTCCATTGGGATTGTGGCAGGTGCGATTAAAGGCTTGAATGAGAAACAGGGTAATGTCGTTTCCCGCTTTGGTTTGAAACTATTATTTGGTTCAACGCTTGTCAGTTTCTTGTCTGCGGCTATTGCAGGTTTGGTACTGTAAAAGATATACCCAATGGATTTCAAGATGCATCGTGACGGCAAGGGAGCGAATCCCCGGGAGCATAGATAACTATGTGACCGGGGTGAGTGAGTGCAGCCAACAAAGAGGCAACTTGAAAGATGACGGGTATAATGTTTTATCGTGGAATATTGCATCATGGACGATGCTGTTTCCCTTTCACATATTTCTCCTTATAGACGTGTAAATTATGGAAAAAGAAAACCTGGTAGAAATTGCTAATACGGCAATGCCGTTCGGTAAATACAAGGGGCGTATGCTCATTGATTTACCGGAAGAGTATTTATTGTGGTTCGCTCGTAAGGGGGAATTTCCGCAAGGTAAATTGGGTGCGTTGATGGAGATGACTTTAGCAATAAAACTAGAGGGACTAGATTCGTTGGTGAAACCATTGAAGAAAGGCTAACCAAGATTGATGTTTGTTTTTTATTCGATGATGATAGTTAGATATGATAATAACCAAAAGGCCCTGAAAGCATGGCTTTCAGGGCCTGATAATTTTGGTGGAGCTAAGCGGGATCGAACCGCTGACCTCTTGCATGCCATGCAAGCGCTCTCCCAGCTGAGCTATAGCCCCACGAGTGTGGTATGTCCTAATTTAGTACCAAATACCTTGTTTCAATATAAAGGATTTGGTGGAGCTAAGCGGGATCGAACCGCTGACCTCTTGCATGCCATGCAAGCGCTCTCCCAGCTGAGCTATAGCCCCAATCAAAATTAATGGAACGGGGCGCATAATATGAAACCCAGCAAATACTGTCAACGGCTAACTTATCATTCTCACCACAAGCGTTGAAAAAGCCATCAATTTTATCATGAATTAACAAAAATAGAGGCTGAGCAATGGGTTGAAGTTAAATAGAGGGTGTTTGGCAAAGTGGTAAAAAGATAGAGATTAAATGAGATTTTTTGAAAACAAAAAGGCATCACTTGTGATAAGTGACGCCTTTGATGCATTAATTAAGACTGAATTTCACGTTGAGCAATGAATTCCAGCGCTTGATTAATACGGGATAAAGTACGGGTTTGCCCGATAGCGTGAATAGTGACATCCACACCTGGGGATTGACCTGCGCCGGTAGCAGCAACACGTAATGGCATACCGATTTTACCCATACCGACTTCCAGCTCATCAGCGGTGGATTGAATGGCATGATGAACATTTTCAGGTGTCCAGTCAGTAATTGAAGCTAGCTTTGCACGGACAACTTCAAGAGGTTGGCGGGCAACTGGGCGTAAATGTTTCTTCGCCGCATCGGCATCAAATTCAGCAAAATCTTCATAGAAGTAACGGCAGGATTCAGCCATCTCTTTTAGAGTCTTACAACGTTCGCCCAGTAATTTAATCAGATCAATCAACTGTGGACCATTACGGGTATCGATGCCTTGTTGCTCCATGTGCCATGCCAGATGGACAGCCACTTTCTCTGGTGGAAGAGTATTAATATAGTGATGGTTCAGCCATTGCAGTTTTTCTGTATTGAATGCGCTGGCAGATTTATTGATAGCATCCAGGCTGAACAACTCAGTCATTTCTTCAATGCTGAAAATTTCCTGGTCACCGTGCGACCAACCCAGACGAACCAGATAATTTAGCAGTGCTTCTGGCAGGTAGCCATCATCACGGTATTGCATAACGCTCACTGCGCCGTGACGTTTGGACAATTTTTTACCGTCATCGCCTAGGATCATCGAAACGTGAGCATATTCTGGCACTGGAGCGCCTAGTGCTTTCAGAATATTAATTTGGCGAGGTGTATTATTGATATGGTCTTCACCGCGGATAACATGGGTGATTTCCATATCCCAGTCATCAATAACAACACAGAAATTATACGTTGGTGAGCCATCGGTACGACGGATAATCAGATCATCAAGTTCCTGATTGCTGAACTCAATGGGGCCCCGGATCTGATCATTAAAAACAACGGAACCTTCTTGTGGATTGCGAAAACGGACGACATGGGGTTGATCTGAGTTATGTTGACATAGATTGTCACGGCAATGGCCGTCATAGCGTGGTTTTTCGCCATTTGCCATTTGAGTTTCCCGCAATTCTTCCAGACGCTCTTTAGAACAATAGCAGCGATAAGCACTCCCTTGTTCTAACATTTGATCGATCGCCTGATTATAACGATCAAAGCGTTTCGTCTGATAATAAGGGCCTTCATCCCAATTCAGATTTAACCAGTTCATACCGTCCATAATGGCATTGATAGCTTCCTGAGTTGAGCGTTCAAGGTCAGTATCTTCGATACGCAATACAAATTCACCTTTGTTATGGCGGCTATACAACCAGGAATAAAGTGCGGTACGGGCACCGCCAACATGGAGATAGCCAGTTGGGCTTGGTGCGAAACGGGTTTTGATTTTACTCATCGGGGATTGCCTTAATTACGTTTCACTTTTCAATGAACGTTATTGGTGATTTAAAATAATAAAAGTGGGGGGTATTTTATCACTGCACCTTAATTCCTCAATGCTGTTAACGGGAAGTTGTTGAGAAAAGTCAGTATATTTGTCTAAACTGTACCCTATAGTGACGATAATTATCTCACCCTTGTTTAATTTTGAGACGAACGATATTTTTCTCTAGAAAAAGCGTTGACTCATTCTGAACTATCCCTATAATGCGACCCCATCACGACGGGGCGATTAGCTCAGTTGGTAGAGCATCTCCCTTACAAGGAGGGGGTCATCAGTTCGAATCTGGTATCGCCCACCATCTCGTTGTGATAAAAATGATTTTATGATTGGGCGATTAGCTCAGTTGGTAGAGCATCTCCCTTACAAGGAGGGGGTCATCAGTTCGAATCTGGTATCGCCCACCAATCATAAACTCAGTGGTATAGATGCGGTAATAGTCATCATGAAGTGGGCGATTAGCTCAGTTGGTAGAGCATCTCCCTTACAAGGAGGGGGTCATCAGTTCGAATCTGGTATCGCCCACCACTTCATTAAGATTGTTTCAGGCGGTATCACTATCTTTGGTGCGGGTCGTTAGCTCAGTCGGTAGAGCAGTTGTCTTTTAAACATATCCTAGCCCAGGAGACCGAACAAGAACACCGATGACGGAATGATAAAGATAGAGTGGGTGTGGGATGGTGGGGGGGTGGGGGGGGGGGGTTGGGGCGGTGTGGTTGGGTCTATTCGGCGGGGTGGGGAGGGGCGGGGGGCGGGGCGGGGGGGGGGTGGGGGGAGGGAGGGGGGGGGGCTGGGGGGGGGGGG